>JANPDB010000638.1:0-2064 GCA_031431255.1 Acidimicrobiia bacterium
ATCGTCGAGTGGGACGATGGCGGTCTGACCGACATCGAGAACCTCCGTCACCTTTGCGGCTGCGATTGCCACCCGCATCGTCACGAAACCGGTGCCGAGATGACCCGACAACGCGACGGCACCTGGACCGTCGACAACGACGGCTTCCCGCCCTGGCCACCAACAACTCCGGCCGTCATCCCACCCTGGCCACTACCAACTCCGGCCGTCAACGCACCCGACCTCGAGTCCCAACACCGACTCCGCCAACTCTGCTTCGCCGTCGGACGACCCGACCCCTACTCCTAACGCAACTCCTGAGTCGTCACCCGTTCCTTGACAACCGAACCTCCCGGCCGGAGAGCCAGCCGTTACCGCCGACTTCGGCGAGCTAGCCGTCGGGTCGACCCGAGATGGTGGAGATGGCGGAGACCTCTGGCAGATGGCGATGCCTGAGGCGACCGGTCGAACGCGGGGACCGACGGAACACCCTTGACCAGGGTGGTCGTGGACAGTCGGCCGATTCGGCGCGCTAACACCGACGTGAAACCAGGCGTACTGGTACGGTTCTGCCATGGAGCCGCTGCGCTCCTGAGGGGGTCTGTTCATGGGTACCCACCACCGTTGTAGCGCCAAGCTCAACGAAGGACGGCGTTCCCGCGCCAGATTCACTCCCGTGGGTTGGCGGCTGGCCGGCGTGGTGACGTGCGCAGCGGTTCTCGCCGCAGGAGCGCCGGCGGTTTCCGCGTCGGCCTCGGGCAAGGTCCTTGTGCCGAAGGGTGGCTCGCTGAAGTGCTCGGGAAAAGGCTGTTCGGTGAGTATCCCGAAGTCGAAATCGCGAGGCAAGATCATTGAGCTGGGCCCGGCGAAGAAGTACCTGCTCACCGTCAACGGGAGCTTCTCGTTCACTGCGGGGGAGGCAGTAGACAGCGGTCAGCTGACGGCGCCCCTTCTGGTCGTTACCCGGATAGCTCCGGCTGCCGGAAAGACGATGTGGCTCGGTGACGGCAACGGTCGCGTCGTCGAAAGCCTCGTCCTGCGGCCAGGCTGTCAGAAGAGCGGCACGGTGGTTCTGAGCATGTTCGTCGCCCCTGCTATCCACAGCCACGAACCACCAAATCCAGAGTTTCCGACAATCCCGGAGCCGGCTGGTCCTTTCGCCCCGATAGTTCCCGCGGAAGCGGATGAATTAGCTCCTCTCCTGCCGGTTCCTGACCCGGTGATTCCGCCCGGGAAGGTCGGCCTGTCAGTTCTCGGGGCCTTCTCCAGCGGGCCGCCTGTTCTGAAATGTCATTTGGAGCCCGAAAACGTGGATGTCGAGGTGCTCTTGGTCGGCCAAGGTGCGCAACTGGCACTGGCGCAGGCGAGCAACGATTTCCTGATCTTCGCCAGCGCGGGAGAGGAAATCACTCGAACCAGCAAGCCGGGCGCGAATCCGACCTACAAGTTCGTGTTCAAATTGAAGAAGGCGTGACGGCGGAACGTACCTCTCAGCTTGCATTGCTCGCCCATCGTCGCGATGTCGGTCGGCGCTGCCCGGCCCAGTTGTGGTTGAACACGATCGCGTTGTCCATTGGCCGTATGGCGGTACCGGTGAGTCGGTCGTAGCCTCGGGGGTTCATGCGTAGCGCCAAAGACTTCTTCAAACCCCTTGCTGTCGGAGCGCCTGCTCCCGTTCGCGAGATCCCCTTCCGGCCGAGCCGGATGATCCACTTCTTCCCACCGTCGAACGCCAAGATGGTGGCCAAGGTGGGCGAGATCGCTCCCACCGTCGACATCCTCCTCGGCAACCTCGAAGACGGAGTGCCGGCAACAGACAAGGAGGTGGCGAGGGCCGGGTTGGTCCACGTGGCGAAGACCGTCGACATGGGCGACACGCAGCTGTGGACCCGCGTCAACAGCCTCGACTCGCCTTGGGCTCTCGACGACCTCACCACGCTGGTCACCGAAGTGGGCGACAAGCTCGACGTGATCATGATCCCGAAGGTCGAGGGAGCCGAGGACATCCACTACGTCGACAGGTTGCTCGCCCAGCTCGAAGCGAAGGCGGGTCTGACCAAGCCGCTCCTCGTCCACGCGATTCTG
>JANPDB010000639.1:0-1948 GCA_031431255.1 Acidimicrobiia bacterium
GTCTCGTCGAGCGAGGTGCCGAGTGAGAGGTTGTGCTCCACCGTTCCGGACACGACGAGTGGCTCCTGGAACACCATGGCGATGCGGTCGGTGTCCGTGCCTCGCGCTCCCGAGGTGGGCGCATCGAGACCGGCGAGGACATGGAGAAGTGAGGACTTGCCGGAGCCGGTGGCACCGACGATTGCGGTTGTCCGCCCCCGGGTGATCCCGATGGTGACGTTGTCGAGCGCTCGCCGTCCGTCGTCGTGGACGAGTGACACCGACTGCAGGTCGAGAAGGTCGGTGCGATCCAGCGGCCGCGGCTGATGAGGTTTGGCCGGAACCGGCTCGGCGAGCAGCGCCTCGACCCGAGCCAGCCCGGTGCGAGAACGCGCCATGTCGAACATCGCCCAGGCCAGGAGCAGGAGCGGCCATACGAGGAGGTTGTAGAGCGACACGACGGCGACGACGTCGCCGATCGACATCGCACCTTGGTCAACCCGCCATGCGCCCATCAGCACCAGGCCGACGTTGACGAACTGCGGGACGACACCCTCGAGAGTGTTCACGGTGCTCCGGAGCCGCACGATCTGGAGCTTGTGATCGCGAAGTCGGGCGATCCGTGGGCGGGCCCGGTCGGTCATGTGCTGTTCGAGTCCGAGTGCCTTGACCGCCGAGATCCCGTCGATCATCTCGTGGATCACTCCGGCAAGATCGGCCACATCCTCCTGCACCGCGGTGTTGGGGCCTTCGGCCAGGTTCTGGAACCGCTCATTGAGGAACAGCGTGAGCGGTAGGACGATGGCCGAGACGATCGCCATCGGCACATCGACCGACACCAGCCAGCCGAGGGCAATGCCGATGAGCGCGACCACGCCTAGGGCGTAGGGGAGCGGATGGAGGACGGCGGTGGCCGCCTCGGGGTCGTTGTCGGCGTTTCCGAGGAGGGTGCCGGTGGGGGTGCGGCGGTAGAACGTGAGGGGTTGACGGAGGAGATGCTCGACGACCAGTCGTCGCCAGGTGTGGGCACTCGTGTGGGCGAGTCGGGCCGCGTTGATCCGCCGGAGCAGCGCGGCGGCCAGCCGCAGCCATCCGATGCCGCCGAGCAGCAGGAGGAGCTCGACCTTGTTCTCGCGGGCGATCGCGGCAGCCGACGGGAGCGCTTGACCGTCGAGGAGAGGCGTGATCAGTCGATCAACAACGCGGCCGAGCGTGCGGCTCCATCCCACGGTGAGCAGGGCGAAGAGCGTGGCCCCGCCGACGGCCAGGGTGAACAGCCTCGGTTCTCGCCGGGCGTAGAGGGCGACGAGACGGGCGTCGGTCCCCCAGTGCCTCTGCTTGATCGGCGCCGCGCTCTCCTGCTGCGCCCCCTTCTCGGCTGTGGAGGGTGGCGCGTCGGGCAGGGCCTCGCCGACGAGACCCTGCGGCGCCCGGGGCGATGCGTTCTCGTTGTTCGGACTGTCGGGCACAACTCTCAATCTTCCCACCGACCTCCCTCGGACCCGACCGCCTTTTGGGATCGCCTGCTCTTTTGGATCGCCCTGCTCTTTGGGATCGCCCGCTGACGGACTCACGTAGCCTGGAGTGGTGGCAGGCAGCGAACCGTCGTTGCGCCCGGGTCATGTCGAGGTCGCGTCTGGTTCGTCACCGGCAAGCGATCCACTCGTGACCAGGCTGGTCGAGGCCACGGCCTTCCTCGAGGACATTGCGGCCGGGCGAGTCTCATTGAACAGCCTCACCGATGAGCAGCGACATCGCCTTGTCAACGCCGCCGGTTCGGTGTTCAGCCCCGATGTGTCGGAGAGGCGCCGGCGGTCCAAAGCGAAGGTGAAGGCGGAGCGCGAGGCCAAGGCGGCACGCGACCAGGAGGTCCTGGCCGGGACCGGCATCCGTGTGCTCCGGGAGAAGCCGGTGTTCACAACCCCGAACGTGTTCGCGCCTGAACTGGTCGGTGCCGACGCCGTGCCCG
>JANPDB010000640.1:0-2265 GCA_031431255.1 Acidimicrobiia bacterium
CGGATCTCGGCGCGGATCCGCGGAAGCACCGCCTCGTAGATCTCGTTGATCGTGCTCCAGTCGGACGAGATCTCCGTGGTGCGGTTGACGTTGCGGGTGTTTCGGATCCGGTCGTCCTCACGGGTGACCTTGTCGGGACCCCACACGAGATCGTCGAACCATTCGGAGATCAGCGCACTGTCGACGGGCGCGCACTCCGGATGTCTTGCGACGATCTCGGCGATGCCTTCCGCGGTGGCCTTGGCGATGCCGGGGTTACCCTCCGCCATGAACAGCACGATGCAATCGTCGGCAGCGGCGAAGTGCGAGAAGTGGAGTTGGCCGTCCTCGGGATCGTAAAGTCGGGCGACCGAAGGCCGGTACCCCGCCACCATCACTTCGCGGAGCACCTCGAAGCCGAGCTTCATGTCCTTCAAGGTCCAGCCCAGGAAGGCGTTGTTCTCCGGCATGTACGGGAACAGCTTCACCGTGACCTCGGAGATGAAGCACAGCGCACCTTCGTTGCCGATCACGATGTGGCGGATGTCGGGACCCGCGGCGCGGCGGGGGATGTTCTTGATGCGCGAGATGTGCCCGCCGGGGAACACCACTTCGCAGCCGACAACCATGTCTTCGATCCCGCCATAGAGCGTCGAGAACTGACCGATGCTGCGCGTGGCGACAAGGCCGCCCATGCTGGCGATCGGCTTCGATTGCGGCGAGTGGCCGGTTGTGAGGCCGACGGCGCGTGCCTGATCCTCGAGCAACTGCAATGGCACACCACATTGCGCCGTTGCCTGCATGTTGTAGGCGTCGATCTTGACGATGGTGTTCATCAGCGATCCGTCGAGCACGATCGAGTTCTCGACCGGCGTCTCCAAGCCGCCTTCCGTCGCCGTGCCACCGGTCCGGGCGACGACGTTGACCCCGTGCTCGTCGGCGAACGCGAGCACGGCCGACGCCTCGGCCGTGCTGGACACCATCGCTACTGCGGCGGGAATCTCCATGGTGAACACCTGGAAGATGCTCTGCAGCTTGCGGAAGTTGTCGATGCTGCGTTCCTTCAGCACCTGCGGGTCGGTGATGACCCGTTCGGCCGGAAGGATCTTCTTCAGGTGTTCGACGACGGCTTCACGCGACAGCGACATGGTGACGTTCCTAGATGTGGGTTGGTTGATCGACGATGTGAAAGATCGGGTACGCGCGCTCGAAGAGTGCGTCGGTGGACGAGCGGATGTCTCGGTAGACAGTCTCGTTCATGCGGCTGTAGAGCTCGAAGTTGGCCGTGTCGGGAGTGAACACGGCCCGGCCACTCGCCATCGCTGCCGCCGCGGCGCCGATGTCGGCGTGCACACCGGTTGCGGCTGCAGCACAGATGGCGGCTCCGAGGCTGGCGCCACCGGACCCGGTGCTCCGCAACGCCGGCACGCCGAACACATCGGCGAAGATCTGCATGAACAGCGGACTGTGGGAGCCGCCGCCTGACACCACGACTTCATCGGGGACGATTCCGAGCTCGCCGCACATTGCGTCCACATTGGTTTTCATCGTGAGCGCAATCGCTTCGAGGATCGACCGGTAGATGTGCCCTCGCGTGTGACGCGCGTCGAAGCCGAGCATCGATCCCTTGCGGAACGGATGACTCGTGGGCGCCAGCCAGTCGAGCACGGTCAGGAGGCCATCGCTCCCGGCCGGAACCTCCAGCGCCTCTCGTTCGAGGTACTCCTCTCGCGAAAGCCCGAGGGATGCCGCCCGCTCGGCGAGCTCCGGTCCGAGGAGATCCATGAACCAGCTGAGCGTCCACATGCCTCGACGCACGCCGTTGCTCTCGTAGATGTAGCGGTTCGGGACCGACGCGAAGTTCGTCCAGAAATGCTGTGGGCTCTGATGATTGACCGTTCCGGGAACCATGGCGGCGATGTAGGTGCCGAGGGAGACGAGCACGGTGTTCGGCCCGATCGGGCCGGCCCCGAGCATCTCGACCGCTTTGTCGTTGGCCGTGGCCACCACCGGGATCCCGACCGGTATGGCGGTGGCGAGGGACGCTTCGGCGGTGACCGGACCGATCACATCGCCGGGCATCTGGAGGGTCACCAGCATCTCCCGCATGACCCCGAACCGTTCGAAGACCGACGGATCGTCGCTCCATTGCCACGTGTCGGTATCGATCGGCCACTGCGCGTCGATGTTGTTCGCCGCCGTGTCCTTGAACTCGCCGGTGAAGCGGTGCGAGACGTAGCCCGATGAGGTCGTGGCGTAGGCCGTGGCCGGGTCGCTCGGCACGTA
>JANPDB010000641.1:0-7899 GCA_031431255.1 Acidimicrobiia bacterium
TCGTTCTCGGTCTCGGGCGACAAGGTCACGGCGTGGGCGAAGAAGAACTGCGGCATCGACCTCGACGCCTGAGCGCGGTCTCCGGGGAGCCCGGGCCGCCTGCACGCACGATCGTCGGTGCGTGCCTACGGCCCGGGTTCCTCCGCGTGCTGACGGCCCTCACGGTTGGTGCAGCGATCTGCCTGTCGCCCGTGGCTGCACCGCTCACCGCCGATGGCGCCACCAAGACCACCAGGGCACCAAAGGCGACCACGACGGCGGAACCTCCGGCCAAGTCGTTCTGCGAGGGATGGTCCCGAGTCCGAGCAGTGCGAAGCACCGGCCTGACCGGCACCGCCGTACTCCGTCTGCAGGCGGAACGGTATCGGGCGCTCGTCGAACTGGCCCCGAAGGACCTCCGAGCCCAGGTCAAGGTGATGGCGGACTACTTCACGACGACCCTCGCCATGGCCGACAAGCCGCTGAACAACGCCAAGCAGTCAGCTGCCCTGGAGGCTCTCATCCCCAAGATCGGCGATGCGCTGACCGCCGTCACGCGCCATGCCGTCAGGACCTGTCCCCGTTCTGTGGTGCTGCCAACAACCACATCTTCGCCCGACGTCGCCTCCACGGCGGCGGCCTCGACGACCACGGAGAAGAGGAAGCGCTAGCTCGTGTGGCAGTGCGCTCGGGCGTCGACGAGAATGTCCGCCTCATGCTGAAGAAGATCCTGATCGCCAACCGCGGCGAAATTGCCGTCCGCGTCATTCGTACCGCTCGTGAGATGGGCATCAAGACGGTGGCGGTCTACTCCGATGCCGATCGAAATGCCCTCCATGTGCGGCTGGCCGACGAGGCCTATGCGCTCGGGGGAAATACGAGCGCCGAGTCCTACCTGAACACCGCGGCCATCCTCGATGCCATCGAGAAGTCGGGCGCTGATGGCGTCCATCCGGGCTACGGCTTCTTCAGTGAGAACGCGGAGTTCGCCCGGGCCATCACCGACCGGGGGGTGGCGTTCATCGGTCCGCCGCCCCACGCCATCGAGATCATGGGCGACAAGGTTTCCTCCCGGAAGGCGGCCGAGGCCGCCGGCGTGGCAATGGTGCCGGGCACCATGGAGTTTCTCACCGGACCCGACGAGATCAAGGCCTTCGGCAAGGAGTTCGGCTATCCGATCGTGATCAAGGCGGCCTACGGCGGAGGTGGTCGCGGGATGAAGGTCGTGCGGGCCGAGGCCGAGGTCGAGGCGCAGCTTTCCGCGTCGCAGAGGGAGGCCAAATCGGCGTTCGGCCGGGACGAGGCCTACATTGAGCGTTACCTGACGTGGCCACGTCACGTCGAGATGCAGATCGTCGGCGATCAGCACGGCAATGTGCTGTGGATCGGTGAGCGTGACTGCTCGGCGCAGCGTCGTCATCAGAAGCTCATCGAGGAGACGCCGGCCCCGGATTTCTCCGAAGAACTCCGCCAGGCCATGGGAGCCGCGTCGGTCAAGCTGGCCAAGGCCGTCGGGTACTTCAGCGCCGGCACGGTCGAGTTCATCTACCAGGAGGGGCAGTTCTTCTTCCTCGAGATGAACACGCGTCTGCAGGTCGAGCACCCGGTGACCGAGATGATCACCGGCATCGACCTCGTGGAGTGGATGATCCTTGCGGCGAGCGGCGAGAAGCTCCCGTGGACGCAGGAGCAGGTCAACGCGTCGCGGCGCGGTCATGCGATCGAAGTTCGTCTGAACGCCGAGAATCCCGCCGGCGGCAAGTTCCTGCCCTCCCCCGGCCCGATCACTACGTTCGTGCGTCCCGATGGCTTTGGCGTGCGCGTCGATGCCGGCTACGAGCCCGGTGATGCCATCAGCCAGTATTACGACAACCTCGTCGGCAAGCTCGTCGTCTGGGGCAAGGATCGCGAAACGGCAATCGCCCGCACGATCCGAGCGCTCGAGGAGACCCGGATCACCGGCATCCACACGACGATCCCGGCCGACCTGGCGATCCTGCGCCATCCCGACTTCCGCGATGCGAAGCACTCCACGAAATGGGTCGAGGACACCCTTGACCTGAGCGCGCTCACGTCGTCGAAGGGTGACGACGTTGCCGTGCCTGTCGTCGAGGGTGAGGTTCCCCGTGTCCGACGCGACATGGACGTCGAGGTCAACGGCAAGCGGTTCTCCGTCAAGGCCTGGGTCCCCGATGTCGCCCCCTCGGTGGTCGGGGTGAGCACCGGAGCGTCGCCGGCCAAGCCGAAGCGCG
Organism: Acidimicrobiia bacterium; assembly: GCA_031431255.1. Lineage (GTDB taxonomy): Bacteria > Actinomycetota > Acidimicrobiia > Acidimicrobiales > JANYDT01 > JANLQX01. Next base: position 2,232 of record JANPDB010000641.1, read on the forward strand.
CCGCGGCGGCCGCCGGCCCGGCCGGAGGCGGCTCGGGCGCCGTGACCGTGCCGATGCAGGGCACCGTGGTCAAGGTGCTCGTTGAAGTCGGGCAGGCCGTCGAGGCCGGTCAGGCAGTGATCGTGCTCGAGGCCATGAAGATGGAGAACAACATCGCGGCGGAGAAGTCCGGCACGGTGAAAGAGGTCAAGGTCAAGGCCGGCGATACCGTGGGTGCCGGAGACGTCGTCGTCGTCATCGAATAGGCCCGTAGTACCAATCACCTGCGCCGGCCGCGAATCGACGTTGCCGTTCATGGGTCTCGAGGCCTGATTCCGTCGTCCCGCGCTCAGCCTTAGGATCCGCGTGCCGATAGTGCTGCACATGGAAGCGCGCGTTGTCGGCAATGGTGGAAGGGCGATGGGCGTTCGGGGTGTTCTTGTCCCGTCCGCCCGCCAGATCGCCCGTCGTCGTGTCTATGAGCGGCTCTGGATCGTCCTCGGGGTCGTCTGGGCCGTCGGGAGGGTGTTCGTCGCCAAGGCGACCGTGGAGCGCTACGGGGTCAACATCACGATGTTCGCGGTCATCGAAATCCTCGTGGCGTGGCCGCACGCACTCGGTGCGGCGCGCGTCGTAACGAAGCTCGTCGACCGCGATCCGCACGGTGCATTCCGGTGGGGCACGCTCCTTGCGGTGACTCATATCGCTCCGGAGTTGTACATCGCTGTTGCCGGGTCACACATGCCGTTCGGCGTTTACGTCTCGCTTGCCCTGATCGTGGTCGGGCTCGGTGCGCTCGCCGTGGTGGGCATCATCCAGAAGGTCGGGATCGCCCGGGCGGAACGCGAGCTCGTCATCTGAGTTGGTGCATCTGCGCAAAGCGCGTTCAACGTTGCCGGTCACTGCAATGCCAAGTCGGCGTTGGCGAATGGGACACGCCAACGTTGAACGAACTTCCGCTTCGGTGCACCAGGCCCTAACCTCGGGGCATGAGTCTGCGCACCGTGAAGGACCGAACGAGCGAAGCGGTCGATGCGCTCACTGATCGGCTGATCGCCCTGTCGCACCGGGTGCATGCCACACCGGAGACGTGTTATGAGGAGCACCGTTCGTCGGAGATGGTTGCCGATCTGTTGGCGGGCGACAGTCGATTCACCGTTTCCTTCGGCGCCGCCGGTCTCGAGACAGCGTTCGTGGCCCGGGCCGGATCGGGTCCGCTGCATCTCAGCATCTGCGCCGAGTACGACGCCCTTCCCGGCATTGGCCACGCGTGCGGGCACAACGTGATCGCCGCCTCCGCGGTCGGTGCTGGCCTTGCGCTTGCGCAGTTCGCCGATGATCTGGGCGTTTCGGTATTCGTGCACGGATGTCCGGCCGAGGAGGGTGGCGGCGGGAAGATCCGCATGCTCGAATCCGGACTCTTCGACGGCATACACGCATCGATGATGGTGCACCCGTCGCCGGCCGAGGCCGACCGCATGCACTGCCTGTCGGTGAGCCACTTCGACGTGACGTATCGGGGCAAGACTGCGCACGCGAGTGCGTTTCCGCAGGACGGCATCTACGCCGCCGACGCGATCACCGTCGCCCAGGTCGGTCTCGGTTTGCTCCGTCAACACATCAAGCCGACCGACCGGATCCACGGCATCGTCACGAAGGGCGGTGACGCACCGAACATCGTTCCGGATCACACCATCTACAAGGCATACGTACGCGCACGTACGATTGCGGAGCTTGACGAGTTGATGCCGAAGATTGAGAACGTGTTCGCCGCCGGGGCATTGGCGACAGGCTGCACGCACGAGATCACCCACTTCTCCCCGCCGTACTCGGAGTTCCTCGACGACGAGGAAACGTTGGCGCTCTACCGGGCCAACGCCGAATCTCTCGGTCGTCGCTTCCCGGCGCCGCAGAAGCGACGACTCGCCGGGCAACCCCACGACGGTGAGCATGCGTTCAGCGCTTCGACCGACATGGCGAACGTGAGCCTGCGGATCCCATCGATCCACCCGATGCTGGGCATCGAAGCCCGTGGTTCGTCGAACCATCAGCCGGGGTTCACCGCGGCTTGTGCGGAGGCGTCGGCCGATCACGCTGTCCGAGACGGGGCGCTTGCGATGGCTCTTACCTGTGTCGACCTGGCAACCGACACGGCGCACCGCTCCAGGCTGCTCTCGCCGAGCAGGTGAGCGCCGGTCAGGTCGGGGACTGCCGACGGAGCTCACCGGTCTCATAGAGGGCGATAGCCCGTCCGACGATGAGCGGGTCGAGCTTTCCGATGCCCGCGGTGTCCTTGTCGGCATACGAAAGGTTGTGCAGCACGTACCTCATCGCGTTGAGACGTGCTCGTTTCTTGCAGTCGGACTTCACGACGATCCATGGAGCGTCCGAGGTGTCGGTGTGGAAGAACATCGTCTCCTTCGCCTCGGTGTACTCGTCCCACTTGTCCAGCGAGGCGAGATCGACGGGCGACAGCTTCCACTGTTTCAGCGGATGCTCCCGTCGCTCCGTGAACCGACGGTGTTGCTCGTCCTGGCTGACCGAGAACCAGAACTTGATCAGATGGGTACCGCTGCGGACGAGGTTGCGCTCGAACTCTGGGGCTTGACGGAGGAATTCGAGGTACTCCTGCTGTGAGCAGAACCCCATGACCCGTTCGACCCCGGCGCGGTTGTACCAGGATCGGTCGAACAGGACGATCTCTCCCCGGGTGGGCAGATGCTGGACGTAACGCTGGAAGTACCACTGCCCACGCTCGATCTCGCTCGGCTTCTCCAACGCGACCACCCGGGCTCCTCGGGGATTGAGGTGCTCCATGAACCGCCGGATCGTCCCGCCCTTGCCCGCAGCGTCGCGCCCTTCGAACACAACGACCACACGTTCTCCCGACTCCTTCACCCAGGCCTGCAGTTTCAAGAGCTCGACTTGGAGTCGGTACTTCTCCTTTTCGTAGCTCTTTCGAGACATGAGGTTCACGTACGGGTAGGTGCCGGCGGTCCGGTTCCGAACGAGTACGTCGTCGGGGTGCACGGGAGGCGATCCGTACGCTGACTCGTCCGGCTGGACCACCGCTTCTCGCAGTTCGGCCGCGTCGTCGGCCGACGCGCCCTTGACGACCGCTGCCAGCCAACTGGCGATCGTGGCCCGATCCTGGCCACTTGCTCCGAGGAGGATGTCGCGAACCGATTCGAGCATCGCCGACCTTGCGCCCTCGACATTCTCGGCGACCTCGAACGCTTCGATCCCGGATGGGGTGAGCAGCTGGGCGCGGTCACCATCAACAGCCCGCCGGGGCCGTGACGTTCTCTTCGTGGGAGCCATGGGCTGAGCGTAACCGTGGCCGAAACGGGATCCCGAACGCGGCACGAGGCGCTCGTGAGCGCCTCGTGTTCCACCCGTTCTGCAATCCCTACTGCGGAGGAGCGTTCCCTGCGACCTCGTGCTACCTATCGTCGCATGGCAACCGACGGCTGCCCATAGGTCACGCGGATCATTCATCCTCTGCAGGGTGAGAAAACACTCAACTCGCAATGGTGAGCCGGGACTCAGCGCCTCCGCGGCTCCGTCGGAGGGAGGACGAACGCAATAGCTCCGTCGACGAACGTTGTGACCACCGACAGGGTCTCGTCAAGCACCGTAAGATCTGCGCGCATACCTTCGCTGATCATGCCCCGGTCGGTCTCGCCGAGCAGCCGGGCCGGAGTTGTCGACGCGCTGGCAAACGCTTCGGACGGGGAGCAGCCGGTCATCTCGATGAGACTTCCGTCAGCTGGTGAGGCGTCAGAGCGTGTCGGCGCGCTGCTCCTTGGCAGTCTCCGCACGCTTGGCCCCGCGGCGTGACCTTGGCATCCATCCAGGGCAGCGAGCGCGGCGTGGCTCGTCTGGTCAGCGGCGCGGAGGCGGAGAGGATGATCGCCCGACGCGACGCATCGGACCGGTTGGGGCCGACGCAGTTCAAGGTGAAGCCGCCGTGGAAGGTGGCTCCGCCCGGTGGAAGCGGACAGGCCACCGCGCCACGCACGTGATCCATCATCTCGGGGCGCAGCTCGGTGGCGTGGATGCGGTTGTCATCGTTGAGGCTGCGGTGGGGAAAGACCTCTTCGTTGCGATGACTCCCCGGAACGAACTGCATGCAGCCGTTCTCCAGCGTCGCCTCCTGGAGCGGCACCCAGATGCTGGCCGAGCGGTAGTCGAGGTGTGGCGGCCGCACGTGGCCTCGGGTCCGAACAGCTGCCTGGAGATCGCCGAGGCGTTCACGAGCAGCAGCGAGTCATTGAGCTCGGGGGCGAAGCGCTGAGGTTCGATCTCGTTGGCGGTCAACTCGACGGTCGCTTCGGATGACGGTGCGCGACCCATGGCTTCCTCCAAGGGTGCGGGGTGCTCTTTACCGAATCTATGCGGGTCGCTCCGTTGCCAGCGCGGAGCCCGGCTCCGGCCGCAAAACGCAACAGATAAGCGGGTGTGGGCAGGAGTCCGATATGGTCCCCGGCCGACATGGACATGCCTGAAGCCCAGATTCTCGGCCACCTCGACGCGCCGACCGGTTGGATCCGGTTCGCCGAGACCGTCGACGTGGTCGGCTGGACGTTCGCCACCGACGCGAGCGACGTGGAGATCACCGTTTCCCTCGACGGGCGCACGGTCCTCACCTTCGCTCCGGACCTGGTCCGGGAGGACGTGTCCGAAGCGTTTGGTGTCCCGCAAGCCGTCCAGTCCGGGTTTCGCAGGACGCTGACCCGAGACCTCGTCAGCGGCGGCGACGCCACCACGGCCGACGAGTTCGCGCTCGTGGTCGACGTTCGTTCGGCGAGCGGCCTGACGAAACGTCTGGGCGACGCGTCACTCGAATGGGTTCGGACGCCCGATCTTGAGCGCGCACGCGGTGACTACCGCGCGGTATGGGACGGCGTCTCCCGTTCGATCGACGACGCCCGCATCTCCGTCGCCGGTTACACCGACGACTCCGAGTGGGAACGGACCGGTATCGAGAGTGCCGATCTCCTGCGCCGCGAGCTTCGCCTGGGGCCCGACGACACGGTGATGGAGATCGGCTGCGGAGCGGGCCGCATCGCCCACCATCTCGCGCCGCACGTGAAGCACTGGATCGGGGGCGACGTGTCGAAGAACATGTTGGCCCACGCCGCTGAGGCGCTCGCGTCAGTTCCGAACGTGGCGTTCGTCGAACTCGCCGGGTCCGATCTCCATGCCGTTCCGGACGACTCCCTCGACGCGATCTACTGCACGGTGGTGTTCATGCACCTCGACGAATGGGACCGCTACCGCTACGTCCGGGAGATGTTCCGCGTGCTCAAGCCTGGTGGCCGCCTCTACATCGACAACTACAACCTGCTCTCCGAAGAAGGCTGGTCGTTCTTCCTCGAGATGGCCGAGATCGATCCGGTGCACCGGCCGGCCAACATCTCGAAGTCGTCGACACCACAGGAACTGCGGGCCTTCGCCGAGCGGGCCGGCTTTGCCGATGTGCTGGTCCGGCCCGCCGCGCTGTTCGTCGCCGTCACCGCAACGAAACCCGGCTGAGTTCCGGCCACTCGGCTCTACTCGGCCGCCTCGGCCAACGCTTCCGAGAGGGCCGGGTGCACGAGCATGGATTCGGCAATGTCGGTGACCTTGAGGCCGGCGGTCACGGCCAGTGCAATCACGCTGATCAACTCCGCCGCGTGCCGGCCGA
>JANPDB010000642.1:0-2453 GCA_031431255.1 Acidimicrobiia bacterium
GGCCATGAGCGACGAAGTGGCGTGGCAGATGTTCGTGCAATCGCATCGGAACCTTGCCCCGGGCGGCGAGCTCTGGGTCGTGGGCAATCGTCATCTCGGTTATCACGCCAAGCTTTCCCGGCTGTTCGGCAACGTCCGCCAGCTCGACGCGCATCCGAAGTTCGTCGTCCTCGCGTCGACCCGCTGAGCTACGTCGTGCAGGGCACCCGAGATGCCGGCGCCGGGCGTCTCACCGACTGCTCATGCTGGTCAGTACATACTTGACCCGAGGAAGTGCTGCATCGTGAACGTCGATACCGTCACCCTGTTCTTCGCCTTGTTGGCCATTGCGCTCCAGGTTGCGGTCATTGCGCTCGTGCTCTGTGCCGCCGCCGGTCGATCTGTACGATCTGTCGTCGTCGACACCGTCGGTCCGATTGCGTTATGGGCGGCTGCGGCGATCGCGACGGTGTGCATGGTCGGGAGCCTCTACCTCTCCGAGGTTGCCAAGTTCACGCCCTGCAAACTCTGCTGGTACCAGCGAATTGCCATGTATCCGTCGGCATTGCTGCTCGTGATTGCGGCCGTCCGACGCGACGGTGCGGTGCGGCGGTTCGTCGGGCCGTTGGTGGTGATCGGTGCGCTGATCTCCAGCTACCACGTGCTGCTCGAGCGGTTCCCCAACCTCGAGTCCGGTGCCTGCGATCCCGACAACCCGTGCTCACTGATCTGGTTCGAGAAGTTTGGCTACATCACCATCCCGGTAATGGCCCTGACCGGTTTCGCCGGGGTCATCGCGGCGCTGCTCATCCATCGTTCGTGGGCCGGGGACGGCTCCCGCGCGTCGTCATCGTCTCAGGAGTCCCGCCATGGCTAACGCCCCACAACCCTCCCCGAAGTCCCGTCGCACACTGATCGTCGCAGTGGCGTCCGCCGTTCTGGTTCTCGCTCTGGGCATCGTGGCAGTCGTCGCGACCAGGGAGGACTCGTCCTCGGACCAAACTGACGGGACTGCTGTGAGTATCGAGACCGGCGACGTAACCGTCACCGGTGCTTCGCTGGCCACACCGCCCGAGGCGCCGGCGATCGACACCGCCATCGGGGTCAAGGCTCCGACCCTGAACGGACTCGGCTTCGACGGATCGGCGGTCTCGGTCACCCCGGGCGAGCGGCCGACCATCGTCATGTTCGTCGCGCATTGGTGCCCGCACTGCCAGCGCGAGGTGCCCCAGGTCGTCAAGTGGCTGGCCGCCGGTGTCGCCGCCGGCGTCGACGTGAAAGCCGTGGCGACGTCCACCGACGCGAAGCTGCCGAACTACCCGCCATCGAGTTGGCTCGCCGGTGAAGGTTTCGACGTTCCGACCCTCGTCGACAGCACGGAGTCGACCGCGGCGTCCGCATACGGCCTCGATGCGTTCCCCTATTTCGTTGCTCTCGATGCGAAGGGCAACGTCAGGAAGCGGATGGCGGGCGAGCTCACCGAGGCGCAGTTCACCGATCTTGTCGCTGCGGCCAAGGCCTGACGGCGCTGAGCCCTGAGTCTCGGACTCATGGACGTCGCGTCGTCGGTGCCTCCGGAACTATCGTGCGCCCATGACGAATGACGGTCGTCTCGACCTGGCCGAGTCCATCCTCGACGTGATCGGGAACACGCCGATCGTGAAGGTCAAGCGACTCGCCGCGGCGCACGGCGTCCGGGCGACGATCGCCATCAAGATGGAGCCGCTCAACCCCGGGGGATCGGCGAAGGACCGCGTGGCGGTCGCCATGATCGACGCCGCCGAACGCGATGGCCTGATCAAGCCGGGCGGCACCATCGTGGAGCCGACATCGGGCAACACCGGTGTCGGGCTCGCCATCGTCGCCGCGCAGCGGGGCTACAAGTGCGTCTTCGTCGTGACGGACAAGGTGTCACCGATCAAGGTCGATCTTCTGCGCGCATACGGAGCGGAGGTCGTCGTCTGCCCCGTCTCGGTGCCGCCCGAGGACGAGAACAGCTACTACTCCACCGCCGAGCGGCTTTCTCGCGAGATTCCGGGCGCGTACCGCCCGAACCAATACGCCAACCCGAACAACCCGCTCGCCCATGAGCACTCCACGGGGCCCGAGATCTGGCGGCAGACCGCTGGAACGATCACCCATTTCGTGGCGGGTATGGGCACCGGCGGCACGATCACCGGCACCGGGCGCTACCTGAAGCAGAAGAACCCCGACGTAGTCATCGTCGGGGCGGATTCGGAGAGCTCGGTCTACACGGGTGGCTCCGGTCGCCCGTATCTCGTCGAGGGCATCGGCGAGGACTTCTTTCCCGAGACGATCGACCTTTCCGTCGTCGACCACGCATATCCCATCTCCGACGAGGACAGCTTCCTCATGGCCCGTGAGCTGGCCCGGGTGGAGGGGATCCTCGTGGGCGGTTCCGGCGGAAGCGCCGTTGCGGCGGCGCTGCACCATGCGAAGATCGCGAGTCTCGG
>JANPDB010000643.1:0-5941 GCA_031431255.1 Acidimicrobiia bacterium
CGGCATCGTCGACCGGGACCACCGATCGCCAGCCGTCGACCGAGGCTTCGACGAGCGGTCCGACACCGTCGGGGTCGACGGTGATGCGGACACGGTCGTCGGCGCCGTCCGTCGGCTGACGGCGGAGCCAGCCGGCCTCGAGCACGTACCCGGCCGAACGCGCCCGGGACGACACCAGGCGGGCCAAGGCCCGCGTGAGCGAGGGCGCCAGTCGGTCGTCGTCGACCCATGCCTGGAGCTCGGCGCGGTAGCCGGGGTGGCGCTGGTCGATGATGTCCTCGTTGACGTGGACGGTCTTCTCGCCCGGAGCGAGCAGGCCGGCATCGACGGTGGTGGCAGAACCCATGTGGAACACGAACACTCCGAGGACCAAGACGTTGCGGAAGCCCGCCTCGACGGCACGTCGGCAGAGATCGACCTCCTCGCAGTACCCCCGGCCGAACACCGGATCGAAGACGCCGACTGCAGCGATCACGGCCCGGGAGATCATGAGGCAGAAGCCGACCCCCACGGGGAGGTCGAGCACCTCGTGACCGAACTCCTCCGCCAGCTCGTTGGAGACGGCGTCGACAGCCGAGGGATCGGTGAGCACGTCGTTCGCCGACTCGTTCGGGAGCGAAAAGATCGAGGCCGAGTTCGACCACGCCGTGACGGTCCCGATGTCGTCGGCGCCCTCCGCCGCCGCGACCATCTGATCGACCATGTTGCCGGGCACGATCACGTCGGAGTTGAGGATCACCACATGGTCGTGGCCTTGATCCTCGGCGAGCAGGAGACCGAGGCTCATGTTGCGGGGGATGCCCAGGTTCCGGGGCGAGCAGTAATACCCGAGGCCGAGATCGCGCGACAGCGATTCAAGCTCCTCGCTCCAACCCGGTTCGGGTGAGGCATCGTCGAGAACCACGACATCGACGTCGTGCGCCTGCGTTGCCGTCTTGAGGGCAGCGAGGGAACGGAGGGTGCGGGGCACGAATTCCCGGCCGTTGTAGACGAGTACGGCAACGAGCACCCGCTTGCGGGGCACCCCCGCTCCGCGCGGACCGGCCATGTCAGCTGCGCAGGAAGTGCAGGAGACGGCGCAGGGAGCCGAGCTTCTGAGCGGTCTTGTACGTGGTCGACGCCTCGACCTCGGCAATCCGGCGCTGGAGTTCGGCGATGTCGGTGCGCGCACCGTCGAGGGCCAGGCGGGAGGCCTCGGCTTCGGCCTGGAGCTTGAGAACCCGCTTGTTCGAGTCGACCACCCGGGCGGTGAGGTCAAGCACCCGGGCGTTCGCGATCTCGAAATCGAGCAGCGCCTGGGTCAGGTTGATCCGATCGAGTCGTCGCGTGAGTTCGTCTGCGCCCATCGAAAGGGCGGCGACGGGCGACGCATCGGAAGGCTCGGTGGTGCTCGACGCCTCGGGGGCGTCGGTGGTCTCGGGCATCGTCGTGTCCATTCTCTGCGCTCCTAGCGTCTCGGGCGGCCCAGGGCCTGTCGGAAGAGACGCACCAAGGCGTCACCGCTCGCTTCCCAACTGTACCGATCACCGGCTTCCACCAGCGCCTCCACGTGACGACGGGCGAGATCCGGGTCACCCAGTAGTCGGCAGGCCACCGCAGACAGCGCTTCGGGCGACCAGTCCGAGGCCAGAAGTGGGATGTCGGTTCCGTACGGCGAGCCCCGGCCGGCCCTGGCGAGCTCACGAACCGGTCCGAAGTCGACGGCGACCGTCGGCGTACCGAACGATGCCGCTTCGAAAGGGACAAGGCCGAATCCCTCGGCCGAGGTCGGATACCAGACCAACGCCGCGTGGCGAAGCAGCCAGTTCCGTTCCGACTCGGAGAGCTCCGGCAGCACGAACACGTGCTCACGGGGCCCTCGGCGGGCTTCGAGCACACGGGTCGTGCCGTGAGGGACCGACGGGCCGGCGAAGATCAATGCCAGGTCGTGGCCGGCATGGCGGACGAGCGCGTGCGCATCAAGAGCGAGCTCGCGGTTCTTGTGGCTGTAGTTCACGCCGAGGCACAATGCGAACGCTCCGCCGACGAAACCCCGGGCCGCAAGCTCGTCGGGCAGATGCCCTCGCTGATCGCCCCGGAGGTGCTCCGTGCCGAGCGGCACCGAAGTGATACGCGTACGTTCGATCGGCAACTGGTGCAGAACCATCTGGTCCACGACGTCGTCGCTGATCGTGACAACGGCATCGGCGAGGCTCACCGTCTCGGCCAGGAACGACCGGTACGCCATCCAATCGCCGGTCGCCGCGTGATACCCACCGTTGTGGAACGCGATGGTGTCGAGCACGCTGACCACCAACCGCACACCGGCCCCTTTCCACCGGGCGAGGTCCCAGCCGGGCACCGGTTGGTAGGGCCGGAAGCCGATGTCGACCGGACCGAACGCACGAAGATCGTCCTCGCGACGCGCGGTAACCTTCGGCGAGGAAAGAACGTCGACCGCATACGACGGGATCGGACCCGGAAGAGCGACACAGACCTCGGCGACTTCGGTGTTCGCGGCAAGAGCGCGAATGGTGTGAGCGGTTGCGACCTGAGTTCCCATCTGGTTCGGACCGAGGCACGAACCGTCGATGAGGATCCGCAGCCCCTGCACCTTGACCCGGGCGACCTGATGAGCGAGCGCGAATGCGGAATCGCCGCTCAGGCGCTCCGTATCAATGAACGCCACCATCGACTGATGTCGGTGGAGCAGCCAGCCCCGGTCATCGGGGGTGAGCGTGGTTCCGATCGGCTCGACCGCGAGATCACTCGGACGAAGAACATACGTGGACGTATCAACAAGATCGACGAATCCCTTTGCCCGGGCGCGTACACAGAAGTCGGCGATGGCGATGTCGAATCGAGCCGACGCGGGCGCAACGATCTCCCCGACGGCCGCGAGAGCCGGTGCCCCGAGCACGACGATCGGACCCGTGGCGAAGGTGGCCGGTGCCGGGACCGCAGGAGGGGTGAGTGTTCGGAGACGACGCGTGATCGTGACCTCGTCGTGGCCATCCGGCGCGCGATCCTGGGGCAGATTCCGAACAGGGAACGACAAGAAGTCGGCCGCGTTGGACAGGAACGAGATGGACGAATAACGCAGGTCGTCAGCCAGCCACGCCGTGGCAGTAGCGAACGGATCCGGGGGCAGGAGGCACGGTTCGTTCACCACGGCGAGGTGCGTCCGGCGTTCGGCGTAGACGACATTGCAGAGCTCGGCGATTGAGCCGACCATGCACGACTGCACCCGGGGGCCGAGCGCCGCGAACGTCGAGAGGAACTGCGTGTAAAGGCATCCCACGACGACGTCGACATCGCTGGTGTCAAGGAGCGAACGCACCGCCACCAGGTAACGCTCGGGATGGGTGCCGACGTAGACGACCGCCGTGATGCCACCGTGCGAGGCGCGCCCGACCGGGTGCTCCTGCTCCATCGCGGTGTGCTCCAGGCCAGTCATCGTCCGACGACGGTAGCGCCCGGTACCCTCGAACCGATGCGCAGATGGTTTCCCCGCCGACGGAGCGACGCCGTGCGTCGCCCGCGGGCCGACCCGGAATCACCGCAGTTCGCCGGGGACGAATCCGCCGAGCTCCGCGCGCAACGGCTCGTCGCGGGGCGCCCGCCGCTTCGGGCCAGTACCGATATCGCCCCGAGCGCCGAGGACCTGCTCGGCTGGCTCCGCGGCTGGCCCGACGCCCCGTCCGACCCGGCCGGGTTCCGCCGATGGGTGAACGAACCCGCCGCGGAGGGTCCGCACGGGTTGTCGAAGTTCGTCTTCTCGGTGTGGCGCAGCCGCGCTGATCTGCGCGCCGCGTTCCCCGGTGTGCCGTTTCACCGCGAAGCACAGGAACGATTCCTCCTCTGGGCCAGCATGCGCCTTGCCGAAGAAGCTCACGCGCCCGATGACCTCGTTCCGGTCGCCCCGCTTGGAGTCTCGAGCCTCGATACGCCCGGCGTGGACCCGGCGGACCTGGCGCCGTTGACGCCCGGGGTGGTCGTGATCGGGATGCTGCGTTCGATCCTCGGTCTCGGTGAGGCCGGCCGGCGGCTGGTTCACCTGTGCGAACGGGCGGGAGAAGTCACGCGGTCGGTGTCATTCGACTACTCGGAGGCGCCGCTGGGCGTTCCCTGGACCCACCCGTCCCCGTCAGCTTCGGAGGCGCTCGACACCGTGGTCATCGCCGCGAACGGTACCGAAGCGCCGATGCTGCGGGGCGCGTTGGGCGGTGCGGCAGTGCTGGGTCGCTACGTGATCGGCCTGTGGTTCTGGGAGCTCGAGGACCTCTCTGCCGCGATGGCCGTCGGCTTCGACGCCGTCGACGAAGTGTGGGTGACGAGCGAATTCACCGCTGAGGCGGTTCGACGCGCCGCTCCGATCGGGTTCCCGGTCCACGTCCTTCCGCTCGGCGCCGACCTTCGTCCCACTCCGGGGCGAACGGCGGCGAGTAGGTCCCGCTTCGGGCTTCCCGCCGCAGGGGTCGTCGTCGGCAACGTGTTCGACTACGCCAGTCGCATCGAGCGCAAGAACCCGATCGGTCTGATCGAGGCATGGAAGCGGGCATTCCCCACTCCCGATCCGTCACGGCGGGTCCTGTTCTTCAAGACGCTCAATGCGGCAGGCAACGCCGACGGTGAGTCGCTGGTGCTCGCGGCCCGCGATGGTCGGCCCGACATCATCATCCGTGACGAGAAGCTCTCGGTCGACGATCGGGATCTCCTCGTCCCCCAGTTCGACGTCGTTGCGTCGTTGCACCGGTCGGAAGGTTACGGCCTCACGTTGCTCGAGGGAATGCACCACGGGCTTCCCGTGATCGCGTCGGGTTATTCGGGCAACTTGGCGTTCATGACCCCGGAGAACTGCTGGCTCGTACCGTGCCGACCGGCGATTGTCGAGGTCGACTCGCTGGTGTCGTATCCGAAGGGGGGCCGCTGGGCCGAGCCCGATCTCGAGGCCGCCGCGGAGATGCTGCGCGAGGTCGTCGATCACATCGACTCGGACGAGGTGAGGAGCCGCGCCGAACGAGGGAGGTCAGATGTACGCGCGCTTATCGATGGATCCGCGGGCTCCGCATGGATCAGCGATCGTCTCGCCGATATCCGTCGTGAGCGCACGGGTCGCTGACCCGGACGGGCTCACCGATGGCCGAACTGACCGAGCGTCGGCACCGCCGAGTCCATGTCGAGGACGAGCACCGCCTTCTCATCGATCCGTCGGCTGAGCGTCGGGACCACGAACGTCTCGAGCGCGTCCGGTTCGAACGATCGCATCTTGTTCGCCAGCGAGAGAACCTCGGTGAAGCCGAGCGACTTGTCGAAGGCAATCGCCGAGCGGAGGTCGGCGAGCACCGCGTTCAGCGTCGTCGGATTGCGCATGCCCCGCTTGATCGCCGCCGTCATGCCGTTGCGGATGAAGGTCTGTTGCCGGGCGATCCGACCGAGGTCGCTGCGAGGATCGGCGCGCCACGTGCCGTTCTTCTGCTGCTCTTCGTAGCGCCGGCTGCGGACATACGCCGTGGCTTGCGTCGGGTTGAGACGGAAGCAGCCGGCGGTCGGCTGGTTCAGCTGTGTCACCCGGTCTCGGGCGGGCTTCGGGAAGCAGATGTTCACGCCGCCGACTGCGGCGACCACACGTTGGAAACCGATGAAGTTCACCTTCATCATGTGCTGGATCGGAATGCCGAGATTCTCCTGGATGGTCCGCACAAGAAGGGCATCGCCGCGCGCCGACGCCGCGTTGATCCGGTCGAAGCTGTTCGTGCCCGGCATACGGACATAGAGGTCACGAGGGATCGACAGCACCCAGGCCTTCCTGGCGTCGGGGTCGACCCGGAGCACCATGATCGTGTCCGAACGCGAACCGGCGACCTTGCCCTTGCCGAAGCCGACAGCCTGGTTCTCGGGAACATCCGAACGGTCGTCGGTGCCGATCATCAAGATGTTGAAGGCGTTGCGTCCGCCGACC
>JANPDB010000644.1:0-6740 GCA_031431255.1 Acidimicrobiia bacterium
GGCCTTCGCGTTGTCCGTGGACGTGAGTTCGACCTCCTCGCCGACCTCGGCGGCCGACGAGCGCTCAGCTGAGACCGCCTCACTTCGGCCGATTCCTGCCGCACATCGGGCGAAATCGCCTCGATTTCGGGCGATTTCAGCTGATGTGCGGCAGACGGGTCCTGATGTGCGGCAGACGGGTCCTGATGTGCGGCACAGAGGGCCTGATCTGCGGCGGCCGGCGAGCGCTCGGCTCGCCGCGCACCGCGTTAGCGCACCCGGACGAGTCGCAGGACGTCGGTGATCGCCTCACCGGTATCGGGTGCGCCGGCGAGCACGGCAACGACATCGCCCCGATGCACGATCCCGGCCTTCTCGGAGGACTCGACGGCGAACCAGACGATCTCGTCGATCGTGTTGCGTTCTTCCACCACGAGGCACTGCATTCCCCACGAGAGGAGCAGCTGACGCGACGATCGCAAGGACGGAGTGATCGCGATGAGCAGTGTCTGGGGCCGGAAACGGCCGAGCGACCGGGCCGTCATGCCGCTGCGTGTGCAACAGAGAATCGCCGCCACATGGGCATCGTCGGCCGCCTGCCACGCTGCATGCGACATCGCATCGGTGATCGTGACCGCTCCTTCCGCCCGCCCACGGCGCTGCATCCGGCCAAGGCGGGCCCCCCACTGGGCATAGTTGGCCGATTCCTCGGCGCGTTTCGCGATGCGCCGCATCGTGCGCACAACATGCGCCGGGTCCCGGCCGATCGCCGTCTCCCCCGAGAGCATCACCGCATCCGTACCGTCGAACACCGCATTCGCCACGTCGGTCACCTCGGCGCGGGTCGGTTGTGGGGACGTGATCATCGATTCGAGCATTTGGGTGGCCGTGATGACCGGCACGCCTCGAGCCACGCACAGCCGGATGATCCGGTTCTGGACGTGCGGCACGTCCTCGAAGGCGCATTCGAAACCGAGATCGCCGCGCGCCACCATGAGCGCGTCGGCGGTCTCGACGATCGCGTCGAGATCGTCCAAGGCTGCGGTTGTCTCGATCTTGGCGACGAGCATCGGTCCGGGCCCGAGAGCGGCGCGCGCCCGGTCGAGGTCGGCTGCCGATCGGACGAACGACAACGCTACGAAGTCGGGCTCGACGGCCTTCAGCCGCTCGATCAGCTCGAAGTCCTGCGCTGTCGGCGTGGTCATGCGAAGTCTCGTCGAGGGGATGTGCACGCCGGGGCGGCCCTGGACGAGGCCGCCGGCGATGACCGTCGCAAGCGAACGCTTCCCGTCGCTCTCCGTCACGGTGAGGGTAACCGCACCATCGCCCAGAGCCACCTTGTCGCCCTCTTGCAGTTCCGACACCGATTCGTCGTTGACCTCGATGCGGGCGCCCGACGAACCCTCGCGGCCGTAGGCCAGTTCAACCACGTCACCCTCGTGGAGACGGACGCCTCCCTCAGGGAACGAGGCGGCGCGGACCTTTGGTCCGGGCAGGTCGCAGAGGATGCCGACGGGAATGCCGACGCGCTCGGACACTTCGCGGATCAGCCGGAATGTCGCGAGGTGGGCCGAGACGTCGCCGTGGCTGAGGTTCAGCCGGAACACGTCGACTCCGGCAGTGAGCAGTCCGGCGATCCCCTCATCCGACGACGACGCCGGACCGATGGTGGCGACGATCTTCGTCCGCGATCGGCCGACGGCGTCGGCCTCGGGTGATGGGGCAGCGAGGGAGGCGAGGACGGTGGTCATCAGTGGGCCTTGTGCGGCGCAGTGAAGTCGAGGCCGAGAAGGGCGTTCTCGATGACTTCGGGCAGAGCGGGGTGGATCCAATACTGATCCGCGGCGAGCGCATCGGCGGGGATGGCGAAGCGCATGGCCGTGATCAGCTGCTGGATCAGCGTCGAGGACTGTGGTCCCACGATATGCGCACCTACAAGTTGCCTCGTCGATCGGTCGGCGATGAGCTTGACGAAGCTGTCGCGGTCCTCCATCGCCCAGCCGTAGGCGACGTCGCCGTATGCCTGGATCTTGCAGACCACGTCGATGCCGGCAGCCTTCGCCTGCGTCTCGGTCATCCCGACCGTGGCCACCTGTGGCCGGGTGAACACGGCCGCCGGGACGAAGCGGTGGTCGGTGCGCTTCGGGCTCTCGGGATGCGCAAGGTTGTGGGCCACGATCTTCGCTTCGTGGTTGGCGACGTGTTTGAGCATGTGGGGCGAACTCAGGTCACCGAGCGCCCAGATCCCAGGGACGGCGGTCGCCTGGGTATCGTCGACGACGACCCGGCCATCGGGATGCGTCGTCACGCGGGTGGCATCGACGTTGAGCACGTCGCTGTTGGGTATGCGGCCGGTCGTGATGAGCAGCACGTCGGACTCGATCACCGTGCCGTCGTCGAGGGTCAGCGAGATCACTCCGTCCGAGTCCTCGGACACGGCAACGGGGTGCCGGTTCAGTTGAAGATTCGTACGCTTACGAAAGGCGGCAGTGACGACCTGGGCGACCTCGTGCTCGAAATGGCGAAGGAGCAGGGCGCTGCGATGCACGATCGTCACGTCGACCCCGTAGGCGGCGAACACATGGGCGAGTTCGACGGCGATGAAACCTCCGCCAACGATCACCATCCGCTTCGGTAGCTCGTCCAGCCGCATCACAGAATCGGAAGTGTGAAAGGTGACGCCGTCGAGCCCGTCGATCACCGGCAACATCGGACGCGCTCCGGCTGCGAGCACGAACCGCGACCCCGTGACGAGCGTCGTGGTGCCGTCAGCGGCCGTCACCACCAGCTCCTTCATCCCCGAGAAGACGCCCCGGCCCTTGAACACCGTGACGTTGGCGCATCGATGGGTCCGGTAGTCCTCGCCACCCGCGGCGATCGGGTCGATCCGGTCGAACACCCGGTCGCGGATGTCCTCCCACCGAACCGCGTCGATGGTGCCGTCGATGCCCAGGTGCCCGGAGTGACGGATCGTCTCGGCCGCATCGGCGGCGTGGACGAACATCTTCGTCGGGATGCAGCCACGGTTCAGACACGTTCCGCCGAACACCGCTTCTTCGACGATGGCGATGCGCCAGTGATCGAGGGCGGGCGACACGATGGAGTTCCCGGACCCCGTACCGACGATGACCAGGTCGAAGTGATTCACGCCGACGACCCTAGCGACCCAACCCAGCGCACCGGGTCAGGAACTGTGCACTGCTGGGTCAGGAACTGCGCACCGGGTCAGGATCTGTGCACCGGGTCAGGATCTGCGCACCGGGTCAGGATCTGCGCACCGGGTCAGGATCTGCGCACCGGGTCAGGATCTGCGCACCGGGTCAGGATCTGCGCACCGTTCACGTGGATCCCGACCCAACGACGTGAGCTGACCCAGGTCGACCGACGAAGCGCGTCAGGGGAAGTACAGCTGGCGGATCTCGACGATGGTCTTCTTCGTCTCGTCGAGGCGGAACTCGAAGGGCTGCCCCCGTTCGAATCGGTAGTGGCCGATGTCCTTGCCATCGCGGGCTTCGCGGAACTTGGCGAGGCTCACCGTGAAGGTCTTCTCCGGGTCCTTGAGCAGCACGATCCGGGTGGTCGCCGTGGTGTTGAAGCTGCGGATCTTCGGATTCACGTTGCTGATCTCGAACCCGGCGTCGCAGTCGGCGCACGGCACGATGTCGACGTAGTCCAGAGCGAAGGCGGTCTGGGTGTTGAACCGGGTAATCGAAACGATGATTGCACTCTTCTTGACCACGGCGGCGCTCGCCGGGGCCGATCCGGCGACCCCGAGCAGGGTGGCCGCGGCAACGAGGGCCATCACAACCCGGACCACGGGGTTCGATGGTTTCCGCCGCATCTTCCAATTCTGCCACTTCATGGATGTTCGAATCAGCTCACGAGGCTGGGTCAGCCTCTGTGCACTGGGTCGGCCTCTGTGCACTGGGTCGGGACCTGTGCACTTTTCACGTGTATCCCGCCCCAACGACGTGAGCCGACCCAGAAGGTCAGGCCGAGACGTCGAGGGCGGCGTAGGCCGGGGCGATCACGTGGTCGATGAGGTGACGACGCTCCGCCCACGAGGAGAACGACGCCTCCATCGAGTTCACGGCGAGACGACCCGCCTCGGCGTTCGTCAGGTGGTGCGCCGAGGCGACCGAAGCGAGCTCCGAGCTCATGGTCACGTTCGACATCAGCCGGTTGTCGGTGTTGATGCCGACCCGGAACCCCATCCGCAAGAACGGTCCGATCGGGTGGTCGGCGACGGAGGCAACGGCACCGATCTGGGTGTTGCAGGTCGGTGCCATCTCCAGACAGATCTGGCGTTCGAGCACCGCCTGGGCGAGGCGACCAATCCGGCCCGTCGAGAGGTCGACGTCGGCCTGCAGCCGGACCCCGTGGCCGATTCGTTCCGCTCCGTGGACGAGCGCGTCGGAGATCAGCTCGAGGTCGGGAGGCTCCGAGGCATGGATAGTGATGTGCATCTGGTTCGACCGGGCGAACGCGAACGCATCGGCGTGCAGCGAGGGTGGCCAGCCGGTTTCGGCACCGGCGATGTCGAAGGCCACGATGCGGGCGTCGCGTTCGCGCATCCGGACGGCAAGTTGGGCGATCTCGAGTGACCGCTGCTCTGTGCGCATCGCACAGACGATCGTGTTCACCACGATCATGCTGCCGGCGGTCGCAGCCTCGGCAACGCCCGCCCGGAATCCCTCCTGGACCGCCTCGACGATCGCTTCGAGCGACAGGCCCTTGTGCACGTGGAGTTCGGGCGCGAAGCGCACCTCCGCGTAGACGACTCCATCCGAAGCAAGGTCGACCGCCGCTTCACGGGCGACCCGTGCAAGATCGTCGGCGCGCTGCATCACCGCTCCGGTGTGTTCAAAGGTGGCGAGGTACTGCAGCAGATCCTTCGTCTCGGCACCACGCACGAACCACCGGTGCAGCTCGGTCGGGTCGGTCGACGGCAGACGCGGCGTCCACCCGATCTCGTCGGCCAGCTCCAGAATCGTCGTCGGACGGAGCCCCCCGTCGAGATGGTCGTGGAGCACGACCTTCGGAACCTCGACGGCCCGTGCGGGATCGAAGAGCGCGCTCACGAGTTGATCAGCGCGCTTAGCTCAACCTGGACTCGGCCCACGGCAGCATGCGACGGACGAGGTCGTCAAACGCCTCGACACCCAGTTCTAAGTCGGCGAAGTTGGTGTCCTCGATGTGGGTGTGCGAGAGCCCGTAGAGCGATGGCGTGAACATCATCACCGTCGGAATGCCGCACCGGGCCATCTCCGCCGAATCATGCATCGGCCCCGACGGCATCAGGTGGCGGAGTCCACTGCGCGACTCCACTGCGTCGGCGGCGAAGTCGACCAGGTCGGGATGGAAGACGATCGGATCGATCGACCAGAGCATCTCGATCTCCGCCTCGACCTTCTCGCTCTCCGCGATCCGGTGAACAAGGTCGTCGAGGCCCTTCACCATCGCGTCGAGCACAGCTCGGTCGATGTGGCGCATGTCGACGGAGAATTCCGTCCGCCCGTTCACCGCAGTAGGCACCCCGGGATGCACGCGCCAGACACCGACGGTGGCGAACGCATCCATCTCCACCGCCATCTCCCGGATCGCCAGCGCCATACGGCTCGCCGCCATGGTCGGATCGTGACGGAGGTAGATCGGCGTCGCCCCCGCATGACATGCCTGGCCCTGCACCTTCACCAGACGACGCTCGACACCGAGGATTCCGTGGAGCGCAGCGAGACGGATCCCGGCCGCTTCGAGCAGCGGACCCTGTTCGATGTGCAGCTCGGCACTCCCGACCAGCTGACTCCGCACATCACCAGCGGTCAGGATCGTCTCGAGATCAACGCCGTGCGCACGCACGACATCGACAAGGCGCGCTCCCGTGTTGTCCTTCAGCTCGGCGACCTTGTCGATCTCCAGCGTCCCCGACACCGCTCCCGAGCCGAAGAGACTGCGGCCGAATCGGGCGCCTTCCTCGTCGGCCCAGTCGACGACGCTCACCCCGACGGGGAGCTTCACACCGTCGCGGTGCAACCCGCGGATCACTTCGGCACCGGCAACAACGCCGAGGGCGCCGTCGAGCCACCCACCGTTGGGGACCGAGTCGAGGTGGCTCCCGAGAACGATCCGCTCGGGCCGCTCACCGGGCAGGGTGACCCAGAGGTTCCCGGCGGCGTCGACGGATTTCTCAACCGGGATCCCTTCGAAAGTCCCGGCGAACCACTCCCTTGCCTGCACCCAGGTATCAGTCCAGGCCAGGCGGCCACTCGCCACGGTCGGGCCGGTGTTGGGCTCACCACCGACCGTCTGGGGGATCCCGTCGACCTCGACCGAGGTCAGGCGGCGGAGCTCGAGTAGGTCATCGACGACACGCTTCGGATCAGCAGGCATATCCGATTCTGCCCTGTATGGGAGCGTCCGTCGACGCCGCCGCGGCATCCCACATCGCGTGATACCCATCCCACATCGGGGATTTCGAGTGGTAGGAGCGGATTCGCGCTACGTGGGATTCGATTGCGCCATACGTGGGATGCGATGTGGCCGTGTACGTGCGCCGAGAAACACCCCGTCCGAGCGAGATACACGCTGTAGCCTGTGAAGTACAACGACGTTGATGGGGACATCACCCCGGAGTCGCCGGAAGAACGGCCCGCCCCGGCAGGCTCACTAGAACCGGACGCAACCACGGGCCCGCGTCAGTGCCCAAACGAAGCGGCCTCGCCCAAACGGGTGCGGGCAAGCGGGGTGGTACCGCGGTGTGT
>JANPDB010000645.1:0-1639 GCA_031431255.1 Acidimicrobiia bacterium
GGTCGTAGGCACGCTCGCCGCGGTTCGTCTGTTCGACGACCGTGGGGACGAGGTAGTTGAGGATTGGCTGACGAGACATCACGTGTTCTTTCTGTCCGACTTCACTGCGAACCGGGACGACCACGTTGCCACGGCCGGCCCCTCTACTCGCGGCACTTCCCCACCTATCGGCGGATCAGTGCGGCATCTGTGGATCAGGCGTTGTCGTTTCCGTCATCGGCAACGTCGACGTTGGACTCGAGACCGAGGATCTCCTCGTCGGCGTCGACTTCGGCGAACTCGTTCGGGGTGACCTCGAGGAGGGCCCGGTCGATGGCTTTGCCGTCGGCGTCGACAATCGAGGCCCGCTCGCTCACCCAGGTGACGGCCTTGGCCTTGCGGATGTCGGAGCGCAGCACCGACATCTGGAAGCTCTTCTCCAGGTTCTTGCGGACCTTGTTCGGCTTCATCTTGAACCGGTTGGCGAGGTTGGCGATCTCCTGCTCGATCTCCTCGTCGGTCACCTCGATCGACTCGGCGGCGGCGACGGACCGCAATGCCAGATCGGCCTTGACGGCCTCCACGCCGGACTCGCGGGCCTCGTCGATGAGCGACTCGGGGCTGCGGCCGGTGGCCATGAGGTAGTCGTCGATCGAGGCGTTCTGCTGGGACAGGCGTTGGGCCAGGTCCTGGAGACGGCGGTCGATCTCCTGGTTGACGAGCGGCTCGGGCGGGTCGCCGCCGTCGCTCAGCTCGACGAGGGCCTTGACGCACTCGTCGCGCAGCGCCATCGAAGCCTGCACCCGCTTGACCAGGCTCATCCGCTTGGCGATGTCGGCCCGGAGGTCGGCGATATTGGTGAACTCGCTCGCCGAGGCAGCCCATTCGTCGGTCGGCTCGGGGCGGACCTTCTCGATGACTTCGAGCACTTCGACGCGCATCTCGAGGTCGCCGTGGTCGTGGGTCTCGTCGTGGTCGTGGTCGGGGAGCGGGGCGGTGAACTCGAGCACGTCGCCCGCCGACGAGGCGATCAGGTTGGTGTCGAGCTCGGGGATCACGGTGCCGGAGCCGACTTCGTAGACGTAGCCGTCGGCGTGGAGGCCGTCGACCTCCTCGCCGTCGAGCATGCCGCGCACGTTGATTCGGACGCTGTCGCCGGGGTGCGCCTGGCGGTCGACCACCGTCGAGGCGGCAAACGCGTCACGCATGCGGTCGATCTGGGAGTCGATCTCGGCCTCGGACGCAACCGGCGACGGAATGGTCACCTGGAGGCCGTCATAGCCCGGAACCCGCACGGTGGGGCGCACCTGGACGGTGGCCTCGAAGGTGATGGGGCCTTCGGTGGCGCCGCCGGTGATGTTGAGCTCCGGCGGGGCGATCACGTCGACGTCGTTGTCCGTGACGGCCTGGAGGTAATAGTCGGGCAGGCTGTCCTGGATGGCCTGCTGACGGGCCGATTCCTTGCCGACGTGACGTTCGAGCACCCGACGGGGCGCCTTGCCGGGACGGAATCCTGGGAGGCGAACCTCACGGGCAATCTTGCGGAACGCAGCGTCGATCGACTTCTCGAACTCAGCTTCCTCGATTTCCACCGAGAGCTTGACGTGGTTGCCTTCTTGGGGTTCGACGCTGGTCTTCATACGGGCCGGAGATCCTACCG
>JANPDB010000646.1:0-5965 GCA_031431255.1 Acidimicrobiia bacterium
CCTGTCGAGGGGTACCTACATCTACCCGCCTGAGGCATCGCGACGGCTCATCGTCGACATGGTGGCCTACACCGTGCATCACGTTCCGAAGTGGAATCCGATCAACGTGTGCAGCTACCACCTGCAGGAGGCCGGGGCCACGCCGACGCAGGAACTCGCCTATGCACTGGCCACGGCGATCGACGTGCTCGACGCCGTGCGGGCATCGGGTCAGGTGAGCGAGGCCGAGTTCGCCGAGACGGTCGGCCGCATCTCGTTCTTCGTGAACGCCGGCATCCGCTTCGTGGAGGAGATGTGCAAGATGCGCGCCTTCACCGAGATGTGGGAGCGGATCTGTGTGGAGCGCTACGGCGTGACGAACCCGAAGTTCACCCGCTTCCGCTACGGCCTCCAGGTCAACTCGCTCGGCCTCACCGAGGCGCAGCCGGAAAACAACGTGCCGCGCATCGTGTTGGAGATGCTCGGCGTCACGCTGTCACGCGACGCCCGTGCCCGCGCCGTGCAGCTGCCTGCGTGGAACGAGGCGCTCGGCCTGCCCCGGCCGTGGGATCAGCAGTGGTCGTTGCGTATGCAGCAGATCCTCGCCTTCGAGACCGACCTCCTCGAATACGACGATCTGTTCACCGGTTCGGTCGTCGTCGAGGCCAAGGTCGACGACATGATCGCCGCGGCGCAATCCGAGCTCGATGACGTGCTCGCCCTCGGCGGTGCATTCGCCGCTATCGACGAACTGAAGGCCCGACTCGTACGTTCGCATACGGAACGCACGCGCCGGATCGAGAGCGGCGATCTGATCGTCGTCGGGGTCAACCGATTCACCGAGACGACCGACTCTCCGCTCGGTGGGGCGGAGAGCATCCTCAAGGTCGATCCTGCGGTCGAGGCCGAGGCCATTGCCGAGCTCGCCGTATGGCGGGCACAACGGGATCAGTCAGCCGTTGACGCGGCGCTTGCCGACCTGCGGACCTGCGCCCGTGATGGCTCAAACGTGATGCCCGCCACGATTGCCGCTGCCCGAGCCGGCGTGACCACGGGTGAGTGGGCGCAGGTGTTGCGTGAGGAGTTCGGTGAGTTCCGGGCCCCGACCGGCGTCGGCGGGGCAAGCGGCACGGCGCGCCGCTCTCCTGGCATGGTGGCGCTCGCGACGCGCAACAAGGCGCTCGCCGGAGGCCCGCCGCGTCTCCTCGTCGGAAAGCCCGGACTGGACGGTCATTCCAACGGTGCCGAGCAGATCGCCGTTGCGGCGCGTGACGCCGGCATGGAAGTGATCTACGAAGGCATTCGGTCCACCCCGCAGCAGATCGCTGCCGCGGCCCGCGACGAGGACCCCGACGTGATCGGCCTGTCGATCCTCTCCGGGTCACACCTCACGATGGTGGCCGAAGTCATGGATCTTCTGCGCGCATATGACGTCGATGCGCCCGTGGTCGTCGGAGGCATCATTCCCGAAGACGACCGGGCCGTGCTCACCGCCGCCGGGGTGCGAGCGGTCTACACCCCGAAGGACTTCGATCTCACCCGCATCATGGAAGAACTCTCCGACCTCGCGGCTGCCGGCCGGGGGCAGTAACGGCAGACACAGGTTCGGGCGGTGACGATTGCACTGGACGCGGCGGTCACGCCCGCTCGATGCGAACGTCCGGGAAGCTCGCCACGACGTCGTCGGCCGTGATCAGCGTCAGGTCGTCGACAGGGGCTTGGGAGATGAGGAGCCGATCAAACGGGTCGCAGTGGATCGTCGGGAGTGACGCGAGCTGCGTCGAGTGGTTCCACTCGAGAACGAGTTCGGCGAAGCCGAGTTCGGCGCAGAGATCCTGCGGGCCGGACGGAAGGACGAGCTTTCCGATCCGTTGCTTGATCACCATCTCGGCGATCGACACCGACCATCCACGCCTTGCCACTCAGCATTTCCCTGAGGTGATCGGGCGCTCGGGTCAGCCTTTGCCGAAGCTGCCGAGCCGTTCGCCGGCGCCGGACATGGGGTACTGGGTGTCGAATTCGAACTGGAGGGCGTCGGTCATGCCCTGGTCCTGGCCGTTGCGGTACAGGTCCTTGTAGGCGTTGAGGGCTTCCGGGCTGTTCGCCACCACGGACGCGGCGACCTCGGCGACCGTGGCGTCGATCTGGTCGAGAGGTACACAGTGCGAAGCCATCCCGTAGTCGTACGCGTCTCGACCGGTGAAGGTACGAGCCGTGTAGGAGAGCTCGCGGGCACGCACCGTCCCGACCGCTCGCACGAGGCGCGCGCTCATGCCCCAGGTCGGACGCAGACCCCACTTGGCGTGCGTGTCGCCAAGCTTGGCTTCCTCGGCCACGACCATCAGGTCGCAGGCGAGGGCTAATTCCAGAGCACCGGTGAAGCAGAAGCCGTGGACCCGGGCGATCGTGACCTTGGGCATCGTCGACAGCAGCTCGGTGCAGCGCCGAGCGGGACCGTTGAGACCTCCGGAGACGTTCCCGCCGTCGACGGAGGTTCCCTGCAAGGCCTTCAAGTCGACGCCCGCGCTGAACGCACGACCCGATCCGGTCAGGACCACCACGCGAACGGACGCGTCCGAAGCCGCTTCGGCGAGTGCGTCGGCCAGCTCGGAAAGGAGTGCGGGAGTGAGTGCGTTCAGCGCATCCGGTCGGTGGAGCGTGAGGGTGCGAACGGCCTCGTCGTCGTGGCGAAGGATGGTCATGGCTCTCACCCTCGCACGCGTGCGGAGGCGTCGCCAACAACTACCCGCAAGCGCTCACTTCGTCGCCGCAAACGGGTTCTCCACCCGGAATCCGGACGAGAACAGCCGTAGCGGGCGATGAACTCGCTCCGAGCCGGCGACCGAGACCACTCGGCCACCTCACGGAACCCGGACGATGTTGCGTCTACCTGGAGCCCACGGTGAAGCCGTGGGGACAGACGGTGTCCTACGTGCTCGACCCGAACGGCATCCTCGTCGAGATCGGCACCCAGTCGGCGCCTGACGAACGAGTCGTAGGGCGACCGCACTTGCCCGATGGGTGGTTCATGGGCGATGGTCGGTTGCATGAGTGATGCAATTGCCCTCGTTCCCTACGACGAGTTCTCGATGTTCCATGAGAACGCGTCCGAGTTCGGCCTGGCATTCCCGGCGCCACCGATCGTGCGTCGAGTGAGCGTAACGATGAGCGACGGCCGGGTGATGAGTGCACTCGCGTGGGGTGACACGCCGCCGGAGTTGGTCCTCATCCACGGCGGCGCGCAGAACGCGCACACGTGGGACACGGTCGCGCTCGCGCTCGGGCGGCCGCTGCTCGCCGTCGATCTTCCCGGCCACGGTCACTCCGACAGCGCCTCTTCGGCTACGGACGCGCAGACGTCGGCGACGGCGCTGGCTGCGGATGTCGCGGAGGTCATCGATCAGCTCGCACCCTCGGCGAAGGTGGTCATCGGCATGTCGCTGGGCGGACTCACGTCGATCGCGCTGACGGGTGCGCGTCCCGATCTCGTCCGCTCCCTCGTGCTGGTCGACGTGACGCCCGGGGTGACCAGTGAGAAGGCGAAGGCGATCCACAGCTTCGTGAACGGCCCGACCAGCTTCCCGAGCTTTGACGAGATCCTCGCCCGCACTGTGGAGTTCAACCCCGGTCGCACGGTTGCGTCGCTGCGCCGCGGCATCCTCCACAACGCCCAGCAGCAGGCCGACGGCAGCTGGGTCTGGCGCCACCGTCGCCACGCAGATCCTGGCGCGAGCCCGATGGCGGCGGCTTCGGGCGAAGAGCGGATGAAGGTGCTTGTCGCGCTGTGGGACGTCGTGTCGGCCTCGACAATGCCGATCATGTTGGTCCGCGGGATGCGACCCCAGTCGGTCGTCGACGACAACGATGAGGCCGGGCTCCTTCGTCGACGCCCCGATGCCCGGGTCGAACACGTTGCCGATGCCGGACACAGCGTGCAGGGCGACACCCCGCTCGAGTTAGCCCGCCTGATCGCCGACTTCGCCCCCTAGGTCACCTCAATCACCCCTGCGCCCACTGCCCTCGCGCTCGAGTTCGTCCGAAAGATTCGCGTCGCGCACAACGTAACGCCGTTGTCCGCGAACTCCGCGACGTGGGAAGTACTGCGCGGATGGGTCAGCGGTGTCGAGCGTCCGATGACGCTTCTTCGAGAAACTCAAGCTGGAAAAGTCAAATGTGCGCGCGACACTCGGGCGATGGCACTTGTCGATCACTGGCCGCTGTTCGGGCTCTCGATACGAACCGAGCGACTCGAACTTCGCGTCCCTGATGACGCCGACCTTGCTGACCTCGTCGAGGTCGCGCGTGCAGGTATCCATCCGCCCGACACCATGCCGTTCGCCGTTGCGTGGACCGACCTTGACTCCCCAGCGTTCGAGCAGAGCATGCTGCAGTATCACTGGGGCTCCCGCTCGAGCTTTCGTGCTGATCGATGGGATCTCGGGCTGAGCGTCGTGCTCGACGGACGACCGATCGGCATGCAGGGGCTCCATGCCGTTGACTTTCCAGTTCTTCGATGTGTCGAAACCGGTTCGTGGCTCGGACGCGAGTTCCAGGGTCGTGGAATCGGAACGGAGATGCGTGCCGCGGTTATCAGATTCGCGTTCGAGCACTTGGGAGCGATGACGATCACCAGCGGCGCGTTCCATGACAACATCGCGTCACAACGCGTTTCGTTGGCAAATGGTTACGAGCCCAATGGTGTGGCGGAGACCGACCGTCGTGGCGAGCCGGCCACAACGCTCAAGTACCGCTTGACGCGGGAGCGGTGGGAGGCAACGCGCCTCGAGGCGGGGATCACCGTCGACGGCCTCGACCGCTGCCTACCGCTGTTCGGGTTGGTCTGAAACCGCCCGTCGAACGGCTCAGCGAACGACGACAACAACCAGCACGACGGGGATCAGCACGAGCGCCAGCCCCGACAGCACGATCGCGATGAGCGCGAATGACGCCGAGGAATCCTTGGGTGGTTTGCCGGCCGCGCCGACCGTCTCCCACAACGCCTTCAGCGGGTTGTCGAGGGTGAGACGGATGCGATGGCGGGCGACCGCCGCTCCGCGCAAGGCCGACCACGAGATCAGACCGAAGAGCACGAAGAGCACGGCGATGGCCACAATGAGCCCGACCTTCGACTTCGCGCCCTCCAATGCGCCGCTCACCACGGACGACAGCCATGAGACGACGGCGCCACCGAGGAGGAACGTGGGCACACCGAGCGGGTTCTTCTTCAGTGTCGGCATGACCCGCTCGGCGTCGATGCGCGCCCGCCGCAGCATGAAGCGGTCGGGAGAGTCCTTGGGCGCGTTTGCCTCGCGACGGATATAGAGGTTCCGGACGGCCGTGATGGCCTCGGCCTGGTGGTTGCGAACGATGAACCGGCTGATCAGCTGGACCAGGAACGCCAGGACGGGAGTGAGCGGGCCCAGTTTGGGTAGCTGAGGGCTCCTCGCACCGTTGCGGTCGAGCACCTCGAGCGATCGCATGGCCATCAAGTGCGCCTCCTCGAACCGTGCCGGAAGGTAGAGGGGCCGGCGTGCGGAGAGTTCCTTCACGATGTCGGTTTCGACGCGACCCTTCGCCCCGAAGTTCGACAGGATCGCGTCGACGCCGGCCTCGTCGTTCGACTTGCTCAACGACCGGAATGCACTGAGGCGTTCGCTGAAGTCGTCAAGGATCAGGAAATCCCGTTTGCCATCCCCATCGGTATCGCCGAGCTTTCGGTGAGGGTCGGTCGTCGGTTCGTCCGGCACGGATACGAAGGTACTCGTCCGAGTTGCGACGTGACCGACGTCATGTTTCGCCGGCGGTTCGGTGTCATCCGAGGTGGACGCCAGTTCCGGAGAGCTACCGACGTCATCCCGACCTCGACGCCTGTTCCAAGGAGCCCCCCAAAATGCGTATGACCCGAACCCGCGCAGCTGTCGCTGTCGCCGCCCTCGCCCTCACCTTCGGACTGACCGCCTGCGGCAGCGATTCCGCCGACACCACG
>JANPDB010000647.1:0-4284 GCA_031431255.1 Acidimicrobiia bacterium
AATATCGGCTTCGGTCTCAAGCTCCGCAAGATGCCCAAGGACGAGATCAATCGCCGAGTGACCGAAGCGGCCCGGATGCTCGCGCTCGAGGAGAACCTCGACCGTCGCCCGAAGCAGCTTTCCGGTGGCCAGCGCCAGCGCGTCGCCATGGGTCGCGCCATCGTCCGTGAACCCCAGGTGTTCCTGATGGACGAACCGCTCTCGAACCTCGACGCCAAGCTCCGGGTGCAGATGCGCGGCGAGATCTCGCGCATCCAGCAGCGCCTCGGCGTCACCACGCTCTACGTGACCCACGACCAGATCGAGGCCATGACCATGGGCCATCGGGTCGCCGTGATGAAGCGGGGCATCCTCCAGCAGGTCGACACGCCGCAGTTCATCTACGACAACCCGGCCAATCTCTTCGTCGCCGGGTTCATCGGTTCTCCCCCGATGAACCTCTGCGAGGTCGGACTCACCGCCGACAACGGCGTCGTCGCCCACCTCGGCGACCAGAACATCGTCATCGACGAGGCCCTGGTGGCCAGCCGCCCCGGTCTCGCCGAGGCGGCCAAAGCCGGGCGTCGCGTGGTCCTCGGCATCCGCCCCGAGAACATGGAAGACGCCGCTCTTGCCGCGTCGACCGACTCGCAGCGGACCATGAAGGCCAAGGTCGACATCACCGAGGCCCTCGGGTCAGAGGTCATGGTCCACTTCGCCGTCGACGCGCCCCAGGTGTTCTCCGACGGAGCGAAGAAGGGCGCCGACGACGAGGAGAGCCTCGGCCGCATAGGTACCGATGCCGGGTCGACGTTCGTCGCCAGCTTCAACGCCCGCACCAAGGTCCGTCCCGGCGAGTTGGTCGATGTCCTCGTCGACACCCGCTTCGTCCACTTCTTCGAGATCGAGACCGGCGCCCGTCTCTGATCTTCACGCCGGTCCGGCGTGAGCGAGGCAATGTCCGAAACCAGTGGGCCGCCCTCGTCGGGCGGCCCACTTGTCGTTGTCGGTGATGTCGTCACCGACATCGTCTGCGCGCCGGCGGGCCCGTGGAGAGTCGGGTCGGACACTGACGCCGCGATCTCGGTACGCGCCGGTGGGTCGGCGGCGAACACCGCGGCGTGGGCGGCGTCCGCTGCGGCAGCACTCGGGCGGCCGGTCGACGTCGTGTTCGTCGGACGCGTCGGGAGTGACGACGCTTCGTGGCATCGGGGTGTCCTGGCCGACGTCGGGGTGGATCCGCAACTGATCGTCGATGACGCTGTGGCGACCACCCGCCTCGTCGCCCTGATCGACTCGGTGACTGGGGAGCGCACCATGCTCACCGACCGCGGTGCAGGCACTCAACTCGTACCTGTCGACATCGACGCGGCGTTGATTGCGACCGCCGCGTGGGTCCACCTCAGCGGCTACCTGCTCTTTTCAGCGTCGCCGCAGGCGACCTTCCGCCACATTGTCGGTATCTGCCATGCGGCCGGTGTGCCGTGGTCGGTCGATCCTTCGTCAGCCGGGTACCTCGCCGACCTTGGGATCGACGCCGCTCGCCACCTCTTGCAGGGCGCATCGATCGGATTCCCCAACGGGGAAGAAGCGCTCTTGCTGGCGCGCCTTCCGCCGGACGGCGACGTCGACGTAGCTGCGTGCGCGCTCACCGAGCTCTGGGGCACCGTCGTGGTCAAGCTGGGCGGCGAGGGCGCGATCGTGGCCCGTGATGGTGCGATCGTCGCGCGGGCCGATTCGCTGACCGTCCCTGTCGTCGTCGATGCCGTTGGTGCCGGTGATGCCTTCGCCGGTGGTTGGTTGGCCGCAGAGGTCAGGGGAGGCAGCGAACGCAATTGCCTCACGAGTGCGCTCCGCACCGCGGCTGCTGCGCTCGGCGTGATCGGCGGTCGGCCGAATGGACTGGTTGCGGTCGAGGCGACCGAGGGTCGGTGAACCCGTCGCTGATCGCCGTCACGATCGCTGCCGTGGATCGCTGCCGTGAGTTCTTCGCGATCGTTGGCGGTGACCCATTCGGTGAGTCTGGTGAGATCACGGTTGAACCGTTCGTCGGAGACACCTTGGACCGCAGCGGCGAGCTGGGCGGCACGGGAGTCGGAGATCTCGGCCGAGAGCTCGCCATGGAGGAGGCCCGCGACGCGCTGCAGTTCTTCGAGCATGAGCAGGATCTTGTCGGCGGCCTTGGCGTCGAGAACAACTGGTGGTGTCGGCACGGGCTCACCCATCGGTGTTCAGGCCTTTGCTCATGAGGCGGAGGTCGCCTTCGACCATCATCCTCACGAGGTCGGGGAAGGATGTCTTGGGTGTCCAGCCGAGCTTTTCCTTGGCTTTGCTCGGGTCACCGAGGAGCAGGTCGACTTCGGCCGGCCGGAAGTAGCGGGGGTCGATTTCGACCCGATCGCGCCAGTTGAGTTTGAGATGCCCGAAGGCGATGTCGAGGAACTCCCGCACGGAGTGGGTTTCGCCGGTGGCGATGACGTAGTCGTCGGGTTCGTCGGCCTGGAGCATCCGCCACATTGCTTCTACGTAGTCGCCGGCGAAGCCCCAGTCGCGTTGGGCGTCGAGGTTGCCGAGGTAGAGGGTTTCGTCGGAGCCGAAAAACATGCGGGCTGCTGCTCGGGTGATCTTGCGGGTAACGAAGGTTTCGCCGCGGCGGGGTGATTCGTGGTTGAAGAGGATGCCGTTGGACGCGTGCATTCCGTAGGACTCGCGGTAGTTCACGGTTGCCCAGTGGGCGAAGACTTTGGCGACGCCGTAGGGGGAGCGGGGGTGGAATGGGGTGGTCTCAGATTGCGGGACTTCGTGGACCTTGCCGAACATCTCGCTGGACGAGGCTTGGTAGAAGCGGGGCTGGGTGCCGGTTTCGCGGATGGATTCGAGGAGTCGCAGGGCGCCGACGCCGGTGATGTCAGCGGTGTACTCAGGTTCGTCGAAGCTGACCCGCACGTGGCTTTGTGCTGCGAGGTTGTAGACCTCGTGGGGTGTGATGGTGTCGATGAGGCGGGTGAGGCGGCTTGATTCGGACAGGTCGCCGTAGTGGAGTTTGAGGCGGGCGTTGTCGATGTGGGGATCTTGGTAGATGTGGTCGATCCGCGACGTGCTGATGGTGCTCGTGCGCCGGATCAGGCCGTGTACTTCGTAGCCCTTGTCGAGCAGCAGCTCGGCGAGGTACGAGCCGTCCTGCCCGGTGATCCCGGTGAGAAGTGCCCGTTTGCCGTTTGTTGTTGCCTGCATGTCGACACTTCCTTGTGGGAACGCAGCGGAGATGCCACGCTGCGTTTTGGAGCTTTCTCGGTGGCAGCGTAGTTGCGGTGCCCGACTGTTCTCAGGGAAGCCGCCGAATGGACGTGCGAGGGTTCGAGTGACCGAGGGTCGACGGTCACGGCGCGCGCTTCGATGACCGGTCTTCTACCTTGGCTGGGTATGACGCACATCGTTTCCACCATGGGAGACGTGGATCTGACGATCCGCATGATCCTCGAACACGGCGCTGCAGTGTTCGGCGACGCAGCCGTTGTCACCTTCACCGGTGAGGGTACGACCACGGCGAGCTTCGCCGAGATCGGGCGACGCTCGGCGCAGTTGGCCAATGCGCTTCACTATCTTGGCGTGGGCTCCGGCGACGTGGTGGCGACCCTGCAGTTCAACACGCAGGCCCACCAAGAGGCCTACTTCGGTGTCCCGTCGATGGGGGCAGTGCTGCACACGCTGAACTTCCGTCTGCACCCCGATCAACTCGCGTGGATCATCAATCACGCAAACGATCGGGTGGTGATCTGCGAGGGCTTCCTGCTGCCGGTGCTGCTGGCCGTTCGTCCGCAGCTCACCACCGTGCGCCACATTGTGGTCGTCGGCGCAGTCCCGACGGGAGTCGAGGTGCCCGCCGACGTGATCGACTACGACACGCTGCTCGCCGCCCAGGACACCACCTTCGCCTGGCCCGAAACGCCCGAGCGGTCAGCTGCGGCCATGTGTTACACCAGCGGCACCACGGGGGATCCGAAGGGAGTCGTCTATTCGCACCGCTCGACTTTCCTGCACTCGCTGTCGTTCGTCGGGTTGGCGTCACTCACCCCGAACGATCGTGTGCTCACGATCGTCCCGATGTTCCATGTGAACGCGTGGGGCATGCCCTATGCCGCGTTCATCGCCGGATCCGATCTGCTCATGCCCGGCCGCTTCATGCAGGCCGAGCCGCTCTCGCGGTTCATGGCCGCCGAACCGCCGACGCTGTCGGCCGGCGTGCCGACCGTGTGGAACGACCTTCTGCGCTACGCCGAGACCAACCCGATCGACTTCTCCTCC
>JANPDB010000648.1:0-2107 GCA_031431255.1 Acidimicrobiia bacterium
TCGCCGGTGTTCTGGCCCCTGGCCACCGGTCGCGTGCGGATGGTCGGCGACCCCGTTGCGTTGGTCCTCGCGTCCTCGCGTGCGGAGGCCGAAGACGCGCTGGAGCACATCGAGGTCGAGTACCGGCTGCTTCGCCCGGTCGGCACGATCGCCACCGCGCTCAGTCCGGGAAGTGAGCAGCTGTGGCCGAAGAACGGCGGCAACGTCGTCTACGAGCACACCGACACGTTCGGTGATGTCGATGCCGTCTTCGCATCGGCCGAACACGTCTTCACCGAGCGCTTCTCCAGCCATCGTCAGTCGAACCAGCCGATGGAGACCCGCGGTTGCGTAGCCGAGGTCACGCCGGATGAACTGGTCTTCCATTCCGCGACCCAGTCAGCGCATTCGCTTCGCTGGATCCTGGCGATCGGCACGAGTCGTGCCGGAGCCGTCGACACCCTGAAGGCGCTGAAGGCCAACCGCGCCCGCCTGAAGTCGTTCGGCAAGGGAGCGAAGGAGTTCCTCACCGCGAACAAGGACGAGCTCAGCAAGAACGACAACGCCGGGATGATCCACCAGGTCCGACGTGACCCATCGACGCTGCGTCACATCGGCCGTCTGTTCTCCAACACGCTGGCGATGGATGCCCGCCATCTCCCTCGGGTGGTCGCCGGTGACATCGGTGGGGCATTCGGGGTGAAGGGCCATCCCTCGCGTGAAGACGTGGCGGTCTGCGCTGCAGCCATCGACCTCGGACGATCGGTGAAGTGGATCGAGGATCGTGTCGAGCACCTCACCGTTGGGGGAACGGCGCGCGACGAAACGATCACGATGAGCATGGCCGTCGACAACAGCGGCAGCATCCTTGGCATGCGCGCAGATCTTGTTGTCGATCAGGGTGCGTATCCCGCGGTGCCCTTCGGGGCGCCGCTGTTCACGCGGATCATGAAGGTGATGATGCCCGGAACGTATCGCCCGGAGGCTTTCGAGCTCCGGACGCGCGTCGTCGCGACGAACAAGGCGCACTACGTCGCCTATCGGGGACCGTGGGCCAACGAGACCTGGGCCCGTGAGCGGATGCTCGACATCGTCGCCCGTCGCCTGGGCATGTCCGCCACGGAGATCCGTCTGCGCAACATGTACGGGCCCGACGAGCTTCCGGTGAAGATGATCACCGGTCCGACGCTCGACGTCGAGATGTCGGCCAAAGCCACGCTGGAGCGGGCCATCGAGCTTGCCGATGTCGACGCGTTCCGAACGGCGCAGGCACAAGCCCGCGAGTCGGGAAAGCTCCTCGGCGTCGGTTTCGCCACGTTCCACGAAGCCGCACCGGGACCGCCCGATTATGCGGACGCCCTGCTGCCGGGCGGCGGGATGATCTCGTCCGAGCCGATCCGCACCGTGCTCGAAGCTGATGGAACGGTGTCGGTGTTCACCCAGCAGGTGCCCCACGGGCAGAGTCACGAGACGACCTTCGCCCAGGTTGCCGCCGATGAGCTCGGCGTCCCGATCGATCAGGTGACCGTCGTGTTCGGCGACACCAACCGCACACCGTTCGGCCTGATGGGCACCGGCGGAAGCCGCGGCGGTCCGATGGCCGGCGGCGGGTCGATGTTCGCGGCCCGCGACCTCCGCAGGCAGATCTTGGATCAGGCCGCCGGCCTGCTCGAAGCGGCGGTGGAGGACGTGGAGATCACCGACGGCACGATTCATGTAGCGGGCGTCCCGTCACGTGGGATCTCGTTTGCCGACGTCGCCGGTGCGGTGCGCCGCGGAGGCAACGCCGAGCTCACGTCGACGGTTGCCTACGACGGCGGACGCGGTGGCTGGGTGCAGGCAACGCATGTGTGCTTCGTCGAGATCGACGCAGACACCGGCATGATCTCGATCCCGCGTTATGTGGTGATCGAGGACTGCGGCGATCTCATCCATCCGGCCGTTGTCGACGGTCAGATCCGCGGCGGCGTGGCGCAGGGTGTGGGGGCGGTGCTCTACGAGAAGGTGGCCTACGACGCCGATGCGAACTTCCAATCGTCGACCTTCATCGACTACCTGATCCCCACGGCCATGGAGATCCCGGCGGTGGAGATCCACCACCTGCAGACGCCGAGCGACAAGCCGGCCA
>JANPDB010000649.1:0-8448 GCA_031431255.1 Acidimicrobiia bacterium
CCGTGTGCTCTAACCACCTGAGCTACGCCGCCCCGATGGGCTCCGACGCGGGCGTAGGGCACAAGGGCCCGGTCACTTTAGCGCCTACGGGGCGGTGCCGACACCATTTCGCCCTGGACAGACCGGCGCCGAGCGTGGCCGACTTCGCACGGGCGGTTCGCCGCGGTGTTCCACCGTCGGCGGGCGTCGACCGCTGCGCCGAAGCGAGCGGGAGCGGCGTGTGGAGCCCTCTGTCGGAATCGAACCGACGACCTTTTCCTTACCATGGAAATGCTCTACCGACTGAGCTAAGAGGGCGCGGCGACAACGGTAGCAGCCGGGCGCAATGGGGTTGCAGCGTTCTTCGGGTTCGGCTCGCGGCGGTTCCTGCGTGAACTTTTGCGTTCGTTGCCCGTCAGGTCGGCGCTCCGTGACCGTTCCCGGGGTCCTGTCACCGATCCTCCCCATCCACTGCGGTACTCGCCCGTTGTTCTCCTTCGTCGAACCGGGTCTCCGTTCCTCGGGCGGGGCCCCATCGGCGCCACCCCTCCACTCGTTCGTAGTTCGCCTGACGGGTGCGGGCTTTGGCGGGGTGTTTCGAGGAAAGCGCGGCTTGGTCAGAGCATTTTTTGCATGACGGTGACGTCGATCCAGCGGCCGAACTTACGGGCGACCTCACGTTCCACGCCGGTGAGCTCGAAGCCACGAGACGCGTGAAGGCGGATTGAGGCCTCGTGTCCACTCATGATGCGGGCGAAGCAGGTGTGAAAACCCGAATCGACGGCGACGCGCAACACGTCGTCGAGCAGGATTCGGCCGATCCCCCGGCCTTGATGGTCGCGATCGACGTAGACGGAGTTTTCAACGCTCGTCGAATAGGCGGCACGACTGCGCCAAGGCGAGATGGACGCAAACCCGAGCACTCGTTCGTGTCCGCCGGCCGGGTCGTCATCGCACGCGACCACAGCGCCATGGATGCCGCGATGGTCGTCGATCCAGCGGAGCTGATCAGCGAGCGTCCGCGGAACGATGTCCATGGTGACGGTGGATTCCACGACTTCGGCGTTGTAGATCGTCATCAGCGCGGCGGCATCGTGCGGCGCAACTCGACGCGTTCTGACGGCAGGCATGTCGGCGATGCTACGAGCCGGTCGCCGTCGAGCGAGCACGACGAGCAGCGTGACCTCGTGATCGGTGCAGAGCCGCAACTGCCTGGATCACGCCCCGCGCCGGTCAGTCACGGAAGTTGTTGAACTGGAGGGGGATGTCGAAGTCCTTGTCCTTCAGGAACGCGATCGCACCCTGAAGGTCGTCGCGCTTCTTGCCGGTGACTCGAACCGAGTCACCCTGCGTCTGGCTCTGGATCTTGAGGCCGGATTCCTTCAGCGCGCGGTTGATCTCCTTGGCCTTGTCGGTGCCGATGCCGGCCTTCAGGGTGATGACCTGGCGCGCTGTCCCCTTCGTGGCCTCCTCGACCTTGCCGCGATCGAGCGTCTTGAGCGACACGCCCCGCTTCACGAACTTCTCCTCGAGCACCTGCAGAAGCGCTCGGAGCCGATCCTCGCTGATGGACGCGAGGGTCACCTTCGACTCCGCAAGCTCGATGCTCGACTGGGTGTCCTTGAAGTCGAAGCGGGTGACGATCTCCCGGGTCGCCTGGTCCACGGCGTTCTTGACTTCCTGTTCGTCGATCTCCGAAACCACGTCAAAACTGGGCATGACCAGAGGCTAACGTTCACGGCTGCAATCTCGGGTGTACCCAAGCGGCCAACGGGGGCAGACTGTAAATCTGCTGAGCGATCTTCGAAGGTTCAAATCCTTCCCGGCCCACTCCGAGTGCACCACACAGGCGGACCCGCAGGGGTCCGCCTGCCGCTTTCCGGCGAACTGTGCGTAGGTTCAGCCGGAGTACGTCTCGATTCGGAGCGAACTGGGGTCGACCAGGTCGTCGGTGAACCCGGCAGTGAGCAACGGGTGATCGGTCGTGGTGGGCGCGGGTGAGCCATCCGTCCACCAGACCAACGACACCCAGTGCCCGTCGTCGCTGGTCGCCGTTGTCCGGCGCCGGCAACCGGGGTGCTGGTAGTACCAGCGCTGCTGCAGCGCGTCGTCGGCTACGCCGAACGACTGCGCGTCGGCGCCGACAGCGAGACGAAAACGGGTGATCTCGAGCACACGCTTCATCGTAGGCCGCGCACCCCCAGATGATCAGGCCGACGATGACGAGAACTTCACGAAGAACGTTGCGTCTTCTGCGGCGAGATCACAGAGGCACACCAGCGAGAGGCCGACCATCGAACCGCCGGCAACCTCGCGGGCGCACATCGTCGCCGACGTCACCGACGGCCCCGACTCCCCTGCCCAGAACAGATCGAGTTGGTCACCGTCGTCGTCGAGAGAGTCGTCCGCCGACCGGTATGCCTCGACCAGAACCTCGCTTGCCTCTGCGGCCATATCGGGACTGAGTCGCTCGAAAACAACCGACGATCTGACCGCCCCAGACCGCGCGATCACGTCGACCGCAGGGGCGATCATCCGGAGCCGGGGCATCGAGCCAGCTTCCCAGAAGCGCCTCGTCGGCCGGTCGGCAATTCCACCGTTAGTGGTAGCCGCTGTGGTGATAGAGGCACGGCACGCCGCGCCGCTCGAACATCGCCACGTTTCGTTCGTCGTCCTCGATGGCGAGCTCGGGTTCGAAACCAAAGGTGCGCAGCTCGTGGAGCGAATAGTCCTTGAAATCACGCGCCAGTTGGTAGTCGCCGTAGTCGCGCATCACCAGGAGGTCCCAGCGCACATCATGTCGGTCGAGCCACTCGAGGGTGACATCGGCGACGCTCGACGGGCGGGCGGTGAGGAGGATGACTGTCAGTTCCGGGTCGAGCATGCGCCCCATGGTCGCGACGGGCTCGATGAGCGGATCCTTGCCGCACTCTTCGAAGAACAGATTCCAGTTCCTTCGGCTGCCAGTGACGAGGTATTGGCGGTGGGTGGCGTCGGCCAAGACTCCGTCGACGTCGAAGATCACGCAGCGGTTCGGTGCCAGCTCCCCCTTCCGCCACCACCAATTCTCCGGTTCGTATCGCAGTCCGCTCACGACTGCTCCCGCATGCGCTCCTCCACCACGTAGCCGAGCACGACACTGTTCGGCTCCTCGTAGGACGATATGCGCGCGTAAATATCGTCGTGATTGTCGACCGGACAAGGAATGTCAAGTCGGCGAAACTCCTTCACAACGTCGTCGACGTCCTCGGGGTCCTCGGGGTCCGTTCCTTCGAGGAGGGCCTCGGCGAGCGTCCGTCCGGCAAGTTCGAACTGTCCTTCCACGTCGCACCTGATCACCGGAGCATCGGCGACGCGACGCTCGCCACGGTCGCCCACCCAGTAGCCGAGCAGTTCGCCGCCGAAAACTTCGGCGACCCAGCGAACCTGGGTCGTCATCCGCTCGAAGGCGCGTGCGATGGCGGGCTCCACACCGTTCTCGATGGTGAAATCGGAGAAGAGGTCGGCGGTGTCGTCGCCCTCGAGCAGAACCATCTCGTACGCGTCGAGCAGATCAACGTCGTCTGCGTACTGGGCTCGCCACAGCGCCGCCAGATCGGGAGGCACGGGCTCCCCGCGCAGGACTTCTGACGAGAGCGCCTTCAGCGCTTCATCGAGTTCGGATTCGTCAACAGCGTGTGCGGCCACTTCCCCAGTCTCGTCGACCGATCAGCCCTCGCCGTGATTCCGCTCCGAAGTGTGACTCAGTCCTCACTCGACGACGCAGCGCGCTCCTTGATCAGGGCCATCACGTTGGGGTCCGAGAGCGTGGTCGTGTCACCGAGTTGGCGGCCTTCTGCCATGTCACGCAACAGGCGCCGCATGATCTTGCCCGATCGGGTCTTCGGCAGGTCGTCGGTGAAGACGATCTGCTTCGGCCGGGCGATCGGGCCGATCTTCTCGGAAACGTGCTTGCGGAGCATCTCGCCGTGTTCAGGGCTGGGCGCAGTGCCACCCTTGAGCGTCACGTAGGCGATCACGGCTTGCCCCGTGAGCTCGTCATTCGCGCCGACCACCGCGGCCTCGGCAACCGACGGGTGGTCGACGAGGGCCGACTCCACCTCCGTGGTGGAGATCCGGTGGCCGCTCACGTTCATCACATCGTCGACCCGGCCCAAGAGCCACAGGTACCCGTCGTCATCGAGCTTGGCGCCATCGCCCGCGAAGTACTTGCCCGCGTAGGTGGACCAGTACGTCTTCGCGTAGCGCTCCGGATCGCCGTAGATACCCCTGAGCATCGACGGCCACGGGTGGCTCAATGCGAGATATCCCCCACCGACGCTCACGGGGGTGCCTGCTTCGTCGACGACCTCCGCTCCGATGCCGGGAAGGCCAAACGTTGCGCTGCCCGGCTTCGTGGTGGTGACCCCCGGGAGCGGAGAGATCATGATGCCGCCCGTCTCGGTCTGCCACCAGGTGTCGACGATCGGGCAACGTCCACCGCCGATGTGCTCCTGGTACCACATCCATGCTTCCGGGTTGATGGGCTCGCCGACCGAACCGAGTAGCCGCAGCGACGAAAGATCGTGCTTGCGCGGTTCCTCGACGCCCCACTTCATGCAGGCCCGGATCGCGGTCGGCGCCGTGTAGAAGATCGTGACGCCGTACT
The DNA here is from genome assembly GCA_031431255.1 of Acidimicrobiia bacterium. Lineage (GTDB taxonomy): Bacteria > Actinomycetota > Acidimicrobiia > Acidimicrobiales > JANYDT01 > JANLQX01. Next base: position 4,628 of record JANPDB010000649.1, read on the forward strand.
TCTCGATGAGTGACCACCAGCGGTCCTTGGCCGGTGTGTCGGGAGTGCCCTCGTACATGACGCTGGTCGCCGCGTTGGCGAGAGGCCCGTAGACGACGTAGCTGTGGCCGGTGACCCAGCCGACATCGGCCGAGCACCAGTAGACGTCCGTTTCGGGGTGCAGGTCGAAGACGTATTTGTGGGTGAAGGCGACTTGCGTGAGGTAGCCACCGGTGGTGTGCATGATGCCCTTGGGCTTGGCTGTGGTGCCGGACGTGTAAAGGATGAACAGCAGATCCTCGGCGTGCATGCTCTCGGGCGCGAACTTGGTGCCGACGGGCTGGGCACCGACGACGTCGTGGTACCAGACGTCGCGACCTTCGGTCATGGTGACCTCGGTGTTGCAGCGATTCACCACGACCACGGAGTGGACCGATGGACAGTCGACGAGAGCGGCGTCGACATGAACCTTCAACGCGCTGGCCGAACCACGCCGATGGCCGGCATCGGCGGTGATCACAGCTGTCGCTTCAGCGTCGTTGATACGGTCGCGGAGTGAGTCCGAGGAGAATCCTCCGAACACGACCGAGTGCGCTGCGCCGATGCGGGTGCAGGCGAGCATCGCGACTGCGGCCTCGGGGATCATCGGCAGGTAGATCGCGACCCGGTCGCCGCGCTTGACCCCCCGGGCGCGGAGTGCGGCGGAGAAGCGCTGCACCTCGTCGAGAAGGTCGGCGTAGGTGATCGTTCGCGTGTCGCCGGGTTCGCCCTCGAAGTAATAGGCGATGCGATCGCCGAGGCCGTTGGCGACATGACGATCGAGGCAGTTCACGCTGATGTTCAGCTCTCCGTCTTCGAACCACTTGGCGAACGGAAGCTGCCAATCGAGGACCTCCGTGAACGGCTTCGTCCACGTGACGAGCTCTCGTGCCTGGCGCGCCCAGAACGACTCCCAGTCGGCGTCTGCTTCATCGTGGAGGCGACGGTCGTTCAGCAGCGAGTTTGCGGCAAACGCCGCCGGCGGGGGAAACGTCCGGTTCTCGATGAGTAGTGCGTCAAGGGTCGGCTCGCTCATAGGGTCTGACGCTACCCATTTCGCTCCGGGTGCACGACCCGCCGGTTCTCGAAGGCAATGAGCGCGTGGTCCTCCGGCGATGAGCCCGACTACGTTCGACCCCATGGGCATTCGAATGGTCATCGACACCGACACCGCCTCGGACGACGCGGTGGCGCTCGTCATGTCGCTCATGCACCCCGAAGTGACGGTCGCCGCGATCACGGTCGTGGCCGGCAACGTGCCGCTGCCCATAGCCGTGAACAACGCGCTCCTCACAGTGGAGCGCTGTGTCGCTGCGGGCCGCCCGGCCGCCCCCGTCCACGTGGGTCTGGACGCCCCTCTGCACCGGCCACTGGAAACGGCGCAGTTCGTGCACGGAGAAGACGGCATGGGCGACATCGATCTGCCTGGAGCGACGACGAGTCCAGCATCGGGCCGCGCCATCGACGAACTCGTTTCCCTCCCCGGGCGCGTCGGTGAGCCACTGACCCTCGTGACCCTGGGCCCGCTCACCAACATCGCTGCCGCGCTCGCACGCGATCCCGATCTCCTCAGTCGCTACGAACACACCGTGATGATGGCCGGAGCCCCCGATCTCGTCGGCAACGTCAACGCCCACGGCGAGTTCAACGTGTGGTGTGACCCGGAAGCCGCCGACATCGTGTTCGCGGCACCGGGACGCAAGACCATGGTGGGCTGGAACATCTCCCGACAGTTCGCCGTGATGACTCCGGACGATCAGGCCCACCTCAGAACGCTCGGCCCGCTCGGAGAGTTCGTCCATGAGATCAACCGGGTCGTGAACGAGTACTGCCTCAACAGCGGCCTTCCGGGGTACGACCTCCCCGACCCGATTACCGCGGCGATCGCCATCGACCCGACCATCGCCACGCGAACCACCGAGGAGGCGATCCACGTGACGCTCGACGGTGAGGACGACCGCGGGGCCTCCGTGTGTGTTGCCGACTCGGATCGGCCGAAGATGACCGTGGTGTGGACCGCCGACAGCGAGGCGTTCAAACGCCAGCTGTTCGCCGCCTGCACGACGGGCTGAGCCACCGCCTGCTCACGAAGCCACCTCTGGCCGGTCTGATCTGTCCCGCCGGTCCGTCCCGCCGCACATCGGCCTCACAATGCCGCACATCGGTGCTTTTCAGACGAATACTGACGGAAAGTGGATGATCTGCGGTAAGGCAGGCTCGATCTGCGGCGGGAGGCGGCTGATCTGCGGCAGGGTCGTCGGCAGCGGCTAGGGCAGCCTCAGCGCGACGGGTTGATCCACTGCATGACGACGAAGGCGCCGAGGCCGGAAGGGTCGAGAAGTGCATCGGCCTCGCCCATCCGGCTTCGGGCGGCGAGGGCAGGAAGGTCACCGATGGCCGCTCGTTCGTGCCAGGTACGACCGGCGTCGGCGACGAGGTCACCGATCCCGTGCTCTTCGAGAAACTGCCGTTGGGTGGTCAGCGAACCCGGCGCGTGTTCAAGGCCGATGAAGTCGACGGCGACGTCCGCGGTGATGTCGCAGCTCCCGGCGGCGGAGAGGGGGTCGACCCCTCGCGCATGCCCGCGGTAGGTCCGAAGCCACCCCCCGTCACGGGTGGCGAGCTCTGCCATGGTGGCGCCGTAGTCGATTGCCACGATGCGTCCGCCTTGCGCCGCGAGCGATGCGTGCGCGGCCCCGACCCACGAGATGGCGGCGTGGGGCAACGGCAGCGTGTCCCCCGATGAGGCCGAGGGGGCCAAACGGCACAGCAACGCGTCCCGATCAGGATCGAGCTCAACACGCAGCGGACGGAACGTTCCCTCGGCGTCGACACCGACACGGACCTCCTCCCAGCGATCTGCTGCCCGCCGGGCCACGTCGAATGGCAGGTTGTCCAAGAGCTCATTCGCCAAGACAACGTGCATTGACGTCTCCGGGAGGGCCGCAACCGACGTAACGAGCGGTCCCTGCCCCGGCGCGATGACGTGATCGCCCTCGTCGGTGATACCAATTTGACCGAGCAGCTCCGACGGTTCAACGAGCGGAAGCCGGTGGGTCCGGTGCAACATGCGCATCGGTTCGGCGACGTCGACGAGGAGGTAGCGAAGCTCCGCGGCACACTCCGGTGCGGCCCGGAGGACATCGCGGCACAGCGTGCCCGGCCCGGCGCCGCATTCCGCGACGAGGAACGGGCTCGGGCGGCCCAGTTCGTTCCACCACGAATCGAGGGCCCGAGCGAGAACCGCACCGTACAGCGGGCCGACCTCTGGGCTCGTGATGAAGTCTCGCCTCCGTCCGGCACCACCTCCGGTCGCGTAAAACCCCTCAGTTCCGTAGAGCGCCTCCGCCATGAAGACGGAGAACGGAACGGGTCCCTCCCGCCGTATGCGCGAGCGGAGCTGTTCCATTGGCCCGGAAGGGCTCGGCTACTTGATCAGCGCGCCGAAGGTGCTCGACACGTCGACGAGCTTCGTGAGCATGCCGGGATAGACGCCGATAGCGACGATGCCGATCGTGCAGATCGCCAGGGCCGTGGTGAGCGCAGCTGGGAGCTTCACCGGCGTACGGTCGTCGAGGGGGACAGGACGCATCCACATCTCGCGGAGGATCGATGCGTAATAGAAGAACGCAATGACCGAGTTGACGGACGCGATCACGCCCAGGATCACCGGCCACGTGGTGCCGGCGTCGATGATCGATTTGAACACGAAGAACTTCGCCCAGAACCCGCCGAGCGGAGGGATGCCGGCGAGCGACGCCATGATCAGCGTCATGACGATCGCCAGCCCCGGCGCGTACTCG
>JANPDB010000650.1:0-5157 GCA_031431255.1 Acidimicrobiia bacterium
GGTGGGGCGGACGTCGAGACGAGCGGAACGGTGAGGTGCAGGTTCGCAACACGACCGCTGTCGAAAGACCGCAGCCGTGCGTACGGAGCAGAGGCCTTCGGGCCGAAGTGACGAACGAGCCACGATTCGCTTGGAGCAATCCGTGCGGGACGTCGGCAAAAGCGACGTGCCCGCCAGGTCGCAAGACCGGACGGGCACGAATGGAATCGTTGAGAAGGTTAACGCCCGAACAATCGATCTCCGCGGACCCTCAGCCGACCGAAGGCCCCGAAGCCCAGACGACTTGTCGTCGAGGTGACGGGGCCTTCACCCTTTCTGGCGTCTCTGCGGGCGGTTCGCCGCTGCGGTGGCGGAGGGCGCGGCCTCGGTGGCCGCGCCGCAGACGATCTTGCGGGTCGCGTTGAGCGTGCCGAGGGTGGTGATGCTTCACCGCCACGGGCGCGATACCTTGCCCTCGTGCCCACCAGTCGACAGCGATGGGCGAACGTGATGACGGTGGTGCTTTCCGTCTGGGTCGGCCAGAGCTTCGCCCGTTTCAGCTTCGGGTTGCTGCTGCCGGCAATGAAGAGCGACCTCGGGATCTCCTATGGCCTGGCGGGCTGGCTCGGCACCATCAACCTCTTGGGGTATCTCGTCGGCACGGTATTCGCGACCTCGGCGTCGGTCCGAGTCCCGCCGCATCGGTTGATGCAGTTCGGCGTGCTGGTTTCGACGCTGGGAATCGCCCTGCTCTCAGCGACACGAAGCACCCCGCTGCTGCTCGTCGGAATGGCGCTCGGCGGCATCGGCGGGGCCTCGGCATGGATCCCGGCGCCGGTCGTTGCGGCGAGCGTCTTTCCGCCCGAGCGTCGTGGCTTCGCCATGGGGCTGTCCTCGGCCGGCATCGGTGCAGGCATCGTGGCAGTCACCGTCGTCACCACGGTGAGCCGGAACATGGTCGACGACCCCACGCTGTGGCGGCCGATTTGGTTTGGTGAAGCGGTCATCGGAGTGATCGCCACCGTTCTCGCGTTCACCCTCCTCCGTCCGGTCCCGATCGTTCCCGGATCGCCGCCACGGCTCTCCGTCCTGCGCCGCGTTCCAGCTTGGTGGGCCCCGACGGCGGCGTACACCTGCTTTGGCCTCGGCTATGTGCTGTTCGCGACGTATGTTGTGGCGGCACTCGAGCAGGATGCCGGGTTCGCCCCCGGACAGGCATCGCGGGTCTTCGCGTTCATGGGAGTGGGCAACGCGCTGGGCGCGTTGACGATCGGTCGTCTCTCGGACCGGATCGGCCGTCGCGTGACGATGCTCACCTGCTTCGCCCTTGCCGGGGTCGGTTGCCTGGCTGTTCTCGCCGGGACCGATCCGCTCGTGTCGATCGCAACGATCGGGTTCGGGTTCGGCATGGCGGGAGGCGTGGTGTCGATCGCGTCGTATCTCGGCGACCACGTAAGTCCGCAGGAGTTCTCCGCCGCCTTCGGTGTGATCACGGCCTGTTTCGGGGTCGCTCAGATGATCGGTCCCCGGTTGGGCGGCTGGATGGCCGACCACTTCGGGAGCTTCACCTGGGTCTTCGTCTTGGCGGCCGTCATGTGGTTCATTGGCTCGGCCCTGGCCAGTCGCCTGCCGGTTCAGCCGAAACCGAGCCGGACCTGACGCGTCCTGGGTCAGCCTGTGTGCGCTGGGTCGGGATTCGCTCGCAAATGGCGTCCCAGCCGACCCAGTGAACGGGAGCTGACCCAGACGGCACCAGCTGACCCCGATCGCGTGCGGTCCGACCCGGGGCAAGGGACGATCCGGGTAACGTCTCGGCCATGCAGGAGATCCGCTACGGCGTCATCGGTACTGGGATGATGGGATGCGAGCATTTGCGCAACCTGGCGGCGCTCCCGGGGGCGCGGGTCACGGCGGTCGCCGACCCCGTTGCGAAGTCGCTGGAGTGGGCCGCCGTCGCGCTCACCGGCGAACCTGCACATGCCTCCCACGCCGATTACCGCGAACTCCTCCAGCGTGACGACGTCGACGCTCTCGTCGTCGTCACGCCGAACAACACCCACGTCGACGTCGTCCGTGACATCTATGCGTCGCGTCCCGACCTTCACGTGCTCGTCGAGAAGCCGCTGTGCACCACGGTCGAGGACTGCCGGTCCCTGGCGGAGGGTGCCAAGACCCACCGCGGAATCGTCTGGGTCGGACTCGAGTATCGCTACATGCCACCGGTGGCCCGATTCCTCGCCGAGATCCGCAGCGGGGTGGTGGGCGACCTCCGGATGCTCGCCATCCGGGAGCATCGGTTCCCCTTCCTCGAAAAGGTCGGGAATTGGAACCGGTTCAGTGCCAACACCGGCGGGACACTGGTCGAGAAGTGCTGTCACTTCTTCGACCTCATGAACCTCGCGGTGGGCGCTCGACCCTTGCGGGTGATGGCCAGCGGTGGGCAGGACCACAACCACCTCGCCGAGGAGTACGACACCCCCGACGGTCGTAAGCGTGCAGATATCCTTGACAACGCCTACGTGATCGTCGAATACGCCAACGGCGTTCGAACCATGCTCGACCTGTGCATGTTTGCCGAGGGCGGCCCGAACGAGCAGGAGCTGGTCGGCACCGGCACGCTCGGCAAGGTCGAGGCCTTCATCCCGAGCGGTGAGCTCCGTATCGGGCTCCGCGGTGGTGTCCCCCGGCCGAACGGGGAGTGGACCTCGAAGGAGATCCGGGTCATCGATGCAGGGCACGACGATCGCGTCGCCCACGTCGGATTCCATCACGGTGCCAGCTACCTCGAGCACGTCGACTTTGCCGACGCGATCCGCAAGGGAACCCCGGCCCTGGTGACGCTCGACGACGGACTGTGGTCGGTGGCGCTCGGAGCTGCCGCGCATCGTTCCATCGAGGAGCGCCGGCCGGTCGAGCTCGCCGAGTTCGGCCTCGGCGCCTGATCGTGGCGGGAGTTCGGGCGAATTGTTGCTCTGTGCGCAACGAAACCCCCGAACTTCGAGCACACCATCAACGAACCACCTCGGTCGGCGGGTTCCGTGGGGTCTGCGAACCCGCTTGTAGGGTCGCTGCATGCAACAGAAGCACAGGGGCCTCTTGGCGTTCGTGATGCCGGTGAAGCGTCCCCGCACCAGGGGAACGACGTGAATCGGTCGATCGGTTCGGATTTGGCGAACCCGCTCCACGCCTTCGGGCCGCGGTCGTGGTCTTCGCCCGGGGTCGTGTCAATCGGGCGCATGCCGTCGCGCGCGGTCCGGGCTTCGTTCGATTCGGTCAGCGACGCCCGGCGGGGTCGGACGCCCTGGACACGGTCCCTCGACGGCGCGTGGAAATTTGCCTACCTGACGTCGCCGACTCTTGTCACTGCCCATCACATCGCCCCTGAGACAAGAGACGACTCGTGGCCGGCGATCATCGTGCCGGGCACGTGGCAGACCCAGGGCTACGGGAGACCGCACTATACGAACGTGCTCTACCCGTTCCCGGAAGAGCCGTGCGAGGTGCCCGAGACCGATAATCCGACCGGCGTGTACCGGACAGCGTTCTCCATCGACGGGTCCTGGGACGCCCGTCGTACGATCCTTCGCCTCGGGGGAGCGGACTCCATCCACCACGTGTTCGTGAACGGCAGTCCGATCGGGATGGGCAAGGACACCCGTCTCACGAGCGACTACGACATCACGCCGTTCGTCCACCTCGGTGAGAACCATCTCGCCATCGTCGTGGTGAAGTGGTCCGACGCCACCTGGCTCGAGGACCAGGACCAGTGGTGGCTCTCCGGACTCACCCGTTCGGTCGAGCTGCTGTCCGTGCCCGTGGTCCACATCGAGCAACTCGAAGTCGATGCCGGCCTTGCCGACGACCTCCGAACCGGCACTCTGACCGTGGCCGCCCATGTGCGATTCACGTCGGCGCCCGAGCGGGGCTGGACCGTGGAAACGGGTCTCGAGCGCCTCGACGGTCGGGCAGTTGCGATGAAGGTCATCGGGGGCGACGAATGGCCACCGCCACGTCACCTGAAGGCGATCGAGTCCAAGAATGTAAGCGTGCAGCGGATGTCGGTGCCGATCTTCGATCGGCGGTCCTGGCTGCACCAAGCGGCCGACATGGACGACTTCGCCGGACATCGCGTTCGCTTCACGGCGACGGTCGACGGCATCGATCAGTGGAACGCGGAGGTGCCGACCCGATACGCGCTCCATGCTGCGTTGCGATCGCCGACCGGTGAAGTCGTCGAGGTTGTCCGCCAGCTCATCGGCTTCCGACGGGTCGAGATCGTCGATCGTGAGCTGCTCGTCAACGGTCGTGTCGTGGTCATCTGTGGTGTGAACCGCCACGACCACGACGATCGAACCGGCTGCGTCGTCTCACCGGCGACCCATCGCCTCGATGTGCTGACGATGAAGCGCCACAACATCAATGCGGTCCGTACCTCTCACTACCCGCCCGACCCCGAGTTCCTCGACCTCTGCGACGAGTTCGGGCTCTATGTCATCGACGAGGCGAACATCGAGACGCACGGCCGCTACCGCCAGCTCGTCCACCTTCCGGAGGTGCAGAGCGCGTGTCTGGAGCGGTTGACGCGGATGATTCGGCGCGACCGGAACCATGCGTGCGTCATCGGCTGGTCTCTCGGGAACGAATCCGGCATCGGACCGATTCATGCTGCGATGCACGCATGGGCACGCGCGGCGGATCCATCGCGGTTCGTCCAGTACGAGGGCGCTCATCGCTACGGGCTCACCGACGAGGACCCGTCGACGACGGACATCACCACTCCGATGTATCCGACCATCGAAGCCATCGTCGACTGGTCGACACGCGGCACCGACCGGCGCCCGCTGATCATGTGTGAGTTTTCCCACGCCATGGGGAACTCCAACGGCAGTCTGTCGGACTACTGGCGTGCCATCTCCACCCACGACGGACTGCAGGGCGGCTTCATCTGGGAGTGGACGGACCACGGCATCGTTGCGACCACGGTCGATGGGCGCCCCTACTGGGCCTACGGCGGCCATTTCGGTGACGAGCCCAACGACGGCGCGTTCATTGCCGACGGGCTCGTTTGGCCCGACCGTGTCGCGCATCCCGGCCTGCTCGAAGCCAAAGCCGTGTTCGCGCCGATACGCGTCGAGCCGGTTGACCCGGCGAGCGGCCGGATCCGGATCGTGAACGACT
>JANPDB010000651.1:0-7234 GCA_031431255.1 Acidimicrobiia bacterium
TGGCCGTGAGACGCAATATCGGATTGCCGACACGTACCTGGCGTTCTGGACTCGTTTCATCGAGCCCGCTCTGCCGCTGCTCGACCGTGGGCGTTCCCGGCAGGTCCTGAACGACATCGTTCGTCAGTGGCCGGACTACCGCGGCAGGGCAATCGAGCCGATCGTGCGAGAGAGCGTGGCCCGGCTTCTCCCGATCGACGGTGTGGATGCGCACACCGTGGCGAGCTACTGGACCCGCGACGGCCGGACTGAGGTCGATCTGGTCGGCGTGGAAGGGAAAGGTAGCAGACGGCGGGTGTCGTTCATCGGGTCGATCAAGTGGCGACAGCGCAGACCCTTTTCCGGCACGGACGCGTCCGCGCTTGCTGCGCAACCACCGCTGGTGCCCGGTGTCGACGACCGAACGAAACTTTCTCGCGGTCTCGTCGTCGGGGTTCGACGTGCGCGACGTCCCCATCACCCTTGGCCCCGCCGAGCTTCTCCAGGCGTGGTCAACGTGAGGATGCGGCACGTGCCCCTGCCGGAGACTGCCGGTCGCATGGGACTGCTCGTCTCACGAACCGTGAAGGATCTCGTCGTCCGTGCAGACATCGGCTTCACCGACATCGGTGAGCGCGAGCTCGAGGGCGTCCCCGGGACGTGGCAGCTGTACTCGATCGATTGAGGTCCGTGTCCTCGGATGACGGCGGCGTTGACGGATCCGGCAGTCTGACTTTCCGATAGTTGGATGGTATGATCGGCGGATGGCACGGACGACGCTTCGAGCGAAGGGGCAGCTGACGTTGCCTGAGGGCATCCGGTCGGCGGCGCGTCTCGAAGAGGGGGACCTCCTCGAGGCGGAGATAACGCCCGACGGCATCTTGCTGCGCCCCCAGAAGCTGATCGACGCGACACAGGCGTGGTTCTGGAACCCGACCTGGCAGGACGGCGAACGCGAGGCCGATGCTGACCGGGCCGCCGGGCGACTGGAGACCTTCGACTCCGGCGAAGCGTTGATCGCCGGGCTGCGTTCGACGGCAAAGCCGCTGAGGCCGCGCCGCAAGCGCTGACCTTGTGCCCACCTACGGCTGGCTCGCCCGGTTTCGGGCGGACTTCGAACGACTCACTCCGAGCCAGCAGGCCGCCTTTCTGGTCGCCGTGCAGCAGTTCGTCGACGATCTACAGGGCGGCGGCGGGTTCCGCAACGGCCTGCGCGTGAAAGGCATCCAGGGTGCGTCGGGCATCTTCGAGATGACCTGGGCCCCGGATGGTCGAGCCACGTTCGAGTACGCGCCGGAGGTTGTCCAGGGCCAGCCCCACGTCATCTGGCGCAGAGTTGGTACGCACGCGGTCTTCAAGCGTCCCTGACCCGAAACCGTATTCGCGCGACATCGGTGGACTTTTCGCCGAGGCCCGTATCGCGAGCCGGTCCTGGCCGGGCCCCGCCTCCCGAGCCAGGGCCGCGCCGTTTCACCGGTGGGCGAAGCCATCCTCCAAGTCTGCGCGACCACAAGCCTCAAGCGGCGGACGCGACCCACCAACCAATCTGGTCAGAGCACTAGCTGATTGGAGCGCCTCGGTCAGCGCGGCACGGACTTGCTCCAGCCCGCCGCTCACGTCTTTGCCGAGGACAGATTGGATTCTCGCTTGTCTGTTGTCCAGACTGCGTGAGCGGGCCATGGCGATCTCAGCACCCGTATCGGGTGTGCCGGTCCGGGGCATCTCTCGATGGACTGTGGACCGATCCTGATAAGAACGACCCCCACGACTCACGACCCAACCCTCAGCGCAAGGTCGTTGCGACACGAGAACACCTTGGGTCCGACCACGTTTCGCTCGTCATGACGAGCTGATTGTCGTGTCGGAGCGGGCGTGTGGTGTGAGGTCGAGTCGGCGGAGGAGTTGGGCGTTGGCGGCGACGATGATGGTGGAGATGCTCATGAGGATCGCGCCGACCGCCGGTGAGAGGGTGATCCCAGCGAAGCTGAATGCTCCAGCGGCGGCGGGGATGGCGACGAGGTTGTAACCGGCACCCCAGGCCAGGTTCTGGATCATCTTGCGGTAACTAGCACGCGAAAGGCGGATGATCCCGAGCACGTTGCGGGGGTCCGATGAGGCAAGAACAACACCGGCGGCCTCGATGGCAACGTCGGTACCGGCGCCGATGGCGATGCCCACGTCGGCGCGGGCGAGGGCAGGTGCGTCGTTGACGCCGTCACCGACCATCGCAACGTTGAGCCCGCGGGCTTGGAGGCCTGCGACTGCTTTGTCCTTGTCCTCGGGGAGCACTTGAGCGAGGACTTCGTCGACACCGAGTTTGGTGGCGACGGAGTCGGCGACTTGTTGGGCGTCACCGGTGATCATCACGGTCCGGATGCCAAGGTCTCGCAGCTCGTCGATCGCCATTCGTGACTCGGGTCGGATCTGGTCCTCGAGGGCGATCGCGCCGACGATGGTGCCGTCGCGGATCACGTGGAGCACGGCGGCGCCGCGTGAGCGCCATGTGGCGGTGACGGTCGCGACATCTGCTGGTTCGGTCAACTGCTTCTCGGTGAGGAGTGCCGGTCCACCGACGGCGACGTGGGCACCGTTGACGGATGCCTCGACACCACGTCCGGCGAGGTTCACGAAGTCGCTCGCCGTCGCGGCGGGAACGTCCTCGCGGTCGGCGAGATCGACGATGGCCCGGGCGAGGGGATGTTCGCTATCGGCTTCGACGGCCCGAGCGAGCGAGAGGAGTTCGGCCCGGTCGATGCCTTCGGTGTGGATGTCGGTGACGGTGTGGTGTCCGGTGGTCAAGGTCCCGGTCTTGTCGAACATGACGGTGTCGATGGTGCGCATCCGTTCTAGTGCCATACGGTTCTTGACGAGGATCCCGGCCGAGGCGGAGATGCTGGTCGACACGGCAATAGTGAGCGGGATAGCCAGCCCGAGTGCGTGCGGGCAGGCGATGACAAGCACCGTCACGGTCCGCTCCACCGCTGCGTTGGTGTGACCGAGGATCATCCAGACGACGAATGTGGCCGCAGCCGATGCAACCGCGACATAGAACAACAGGCCGGCGAACCGGTCGGCGAGCGCTTGTGCCCGAGACTGTGATTCCTGGGCCTCTTGGACGAGTCGTTGGATCCCGGCGAGCGCGGTGTCGGCCCCGATGGCGGTGACCCGGACTCTGATCGCCGAGTCACTGGAGACCGATCCGGCGATGACGCGTTCGCCGATCGTGCGGGCGACTGGACGTGATTCGCCGGTGATCATGGCTTCGTCGATCTCGGCGGTGCCGTCGGTGATCTCTCCGTCGGCCGGGATCCGTCCGCCGGGTCGGACCAGGACGACGTCGTCGACGCGCAAGTCGCCGATGTGCACGGTGGTGACATTGTCGCCGTCGACACGTTCGGCTTCGTCGGGCAGCAGGGCGGCGAGGGCGGCGAGCGCTCCGTGGGCTTGGCCGATAGCGCGCATTTCGAGCCAGTGGCCGAGCAGCATGATCGTGACAAGCGTGGCGAGCTCGAACCACAACTCGACATCGATCAGATGGATAAGGGTGGCCACCGAGGCCCCGAACGCGACGGACAACCCCATCGAGATCAGCAGCATCATCCCGGGCTTGCGATCGCGAATCTCGCTCCATCCGCCACGCAGGAACACGGGCCCACCCCATAGGAACGTGAGGGTTCCGAAGAGCGGGGCGACGAAGGTATGGCCCGTGAATCTCGGGGCGGTGTAGCGCAACCACTCCTGGACCATCGAGCTGTACACGACGGCCGGCACGGTGAGGATCAGGCTGATCCAGAACTTGCGACGAAACATCGCTGCGTGGTCCATCCCGTGTCCTTGGCTGTGGTCCATCCCCGGACTCTGCGAGGTGTCCGACATCATCACGGCGTGATCGTGCGAGCCCTTCATTCCCTTGTCGAGGGGTGCGATAGCGGTCGGCGGGACGTCTCCTCGGTGGTCGACATTGTCCATCGCCATGTCATGGTTGGCGTCAGTTCGCATCGGGGGCAGCTACTTGACGACGATCAACTGGTGCATGCCGCGAGCAAAGTGCACGTGGCCGCTGCCCATATTCGGGCCGCTGTTCATGTTTCCGTTCATCATCGATCCGGCGCCCATCTGGTCGACGAGGTTGCAGAACGCCACGTAGGTCCCCGGGTCGAGCTGGAAGGTGCTGGATTTGGTTTGGTGGGACATGACGTGTTCGATTTCGCCGATCTTGTCGGTCTCGGCGATCTTGTTTTCGTCGACGGATCCATCCGCCGTGGTTGGGAGATCCGTCACCGCTGACGCTCGGACGAGGACCAGCTCGTGCTCCTCGCTGCCGACGTTGTCGGCGGTGAGCAACACCCTTCCGCTCGACAGCGACGGCGACCCAAGCTTGATCGTGAATTCGTTCAACACGAACGTTCCGTCCGCCGTAGTCGCGCTGGCCACCGATGAGGGCGCTGCGACCTTGTCTGATCCGCAGCCTCCGAGGACGAGCGGCACGCCGACAGCGAACACGCCGACGGTGAGTGCCGTCTGCACGCGGAGTCGGCCTCGAAGCGGGAGCATGCGCAGAGCGTTCACTTGTTGATTTCCTCACATCTTGTCGAATGGATCGATGTCGGGTTGCGCTCATCAAGTCGGGTGACCCTGGTCGGCGCGTCTCAACAACAGGTTGTGGCCTACCCGCTCCTCGGTGCGGTCAACCCTTGAGCTGTTTCGACCGCAAGAGCTGTCCGGCGAATCGGCCGTGGCGTTTCGTGGCCAGCTCTGATCGGATCGATCTGTTCGCCGATCTCACTCGTACACGGTTGCCAACGGCCCGGTGAACCGGGAGCTCTACCTGTCGCTCGGCTGCGCCCTCGAGAACCTCGTCGTCGCTGCACGAGCAAAAAGGCTTGGCAGTTGCTCGGTTTCGGAGGACGCCGAACTGGTAACCATTAGCCGGTCGCCGCGAGTACCCGAGAGGTCTGTTGATTCCAGCATGGGCATGAACCGCAGGGTCTACCGAGTCATCGAGTCTGTCGCTTTGATGACCAATGACCACCACCGTTCCGATTCGACGGTGGACCGACCGGACTGCGAAAGCATCCGTCGCCCCTTCGGCCGATAGAACCGACGGTGGACGCGACTTCACCCGGCGGGGTATCACGAGACCTGTTCGAGGCCTCAGCTTGATATCGAAAGCCACGACACTCTGCCGGGTAGGTGTCGCGAGTGGAGCCGCCGTGGCGTATCGAACGTACTGACGCTGGCATCTGCGCTGGGGTGCGACCGAGAGCGAAGCGACGCGTCGCTTCGAGGGCGATGAGTTCATCGCCAATCCCCGTTTCGCACCCACGAGAGCGATCACCATCAACGCCACACCCGAACAGGTGTGGCCGTGGATCGTGCAGATCGGCATCGGCCGCGCCGGGTTCTACTCCTACGACCTTCTCTACGACCTCGGACGGCCCTGGGCGAGCCGGCGTAGGTCAAGGAACATACGCCCAGCGGTCGTCTGTCTGTCTGGCGGCGTCACAGGAGGATCTCGAGTGCTTCTCGTATGGGTCGTTCCGCGGCGGGGAACGAGGATGCGAGTCGAAGGAGGTCGGAGGGTTGCGATCCTCGTTGCGCGAGCCAATTTCGGAGGGCGCCTACTGCTTGCTCGGTCCCGTAGATGTGGCGGAGCCGGAAGGCGTCGATGATGCATCGGCGGGGTCCGTAGAGGCCGATGTGTCGGCCGGCGCCGATGTCGAGTTCCGTGCGGTCGATGTCGAAGGTCGTGGTGTCGAATCGGTGCCAACGGACCGGCGCCGCAGTTCGGGGTTGACGCAGTTCCCGTGGCAGGGCGATGTCGATGACGGCGGGGATCTCGTCGGTGAGTCCTTGTCGGGCCAGCGCTGACGTGAGACACAGCGTTGCCTCGGCTGCTCGGATGGCGATTTCGAGGAGCTCGTAGTCGGCGTCGAGTCCGGGTCGGACGAAGATCCCGCGGCTGAGAGTGTCGACCCGTGCGGCGTCGCGCCACTCGTAGAGCTGGCGGTCAGAGACGCCACGGGCGCGTGCATCGGCGTGGGTGAACTGCGCGGCGAAGAACTGCCCGGGTTCGTAGACGAGCACGGAGTGCAGTTCGGCCTTCAGTGAACTCGTTGCGGGTAGGCCGAGGTCGTCGCGCATGTTGTCGAGCATCGGGACGAGCGTGTTGGCCCACCGGCGCTTGTCGATCGTCACGCGGGAACGAGGTACCTGCCACGTGTCACGGACTCGCCGGTCGAGGACGGTCTCCTCGCCCTTGCCGTAGCGCGCTGGGCGGGCGAGCAGCCGGAGCTGCTTCGCCCGCGCAGCCGTGACGGGAAGGCGGATCGTTCCCAGCCCTCGCACGTCGATCATCAGGTCGCCGGGCGGAGCCGTTCGACGCGTCGAGAACGATCCGCCGGTGCGTGAGTCGCCCAGCAGATCGGCGAGCTGTTGGCGAGGACTGCCGGTCATCCATCCGAACGTACCTTCCTGCGTGCAATCTCGCTCATACGCGGCGAACGTCTGAACACGCGGCAGGACCGCCGAGTTCGGCCGCGAGCACATTCTTGGCGGCCAGCTTCATATCTCAATCGGTCCGTCAGCGGAGGAGGTTTGCCCGATGCGCGCAAGCAACCTGTCGATGACGAGTCGACCGGCCACGTCGGGGTCGTAGTCATCGAGCGTCGTGGCGATCAGTGGGGTGAGGTCGTTGCGGAAGTCAGGTTTGGCGAGTTTCGTTTCGAGGTTCGCGATGGATAGTGCCGATGTGAGTCCTTCGGGCCGGTGCGGCTCGAACGCGCTAAGGATGTCGTCGGCGATGAGGCCGAGCTGTGTAAGGGCGACCCAGAGGTCGAAGAGATCGCGGCCTTTTGATCGCTGGTACAGGGCTCGGATCTTTGTGGCGATGAGTTCGGCCGTGCTGAACGTCAGCACCTCAGCGCTTCCACCGAACCAGTCCGACTTGACGTTGAACGCCACGCGTTCGAGCGGTTGTGCTGGCGAGCGTTCGTAGGTATTCACTTCAATCTTGATCCGCATCGTCCCTGCACCTGTCGTGAACGGCGCACGGAATCGGACTTTCGGGAACTTGGAGATATCGACGTTGACTTGCATGCCGAGCCGTTCGCCAATGGCTCGGAGAGCGACGACCATCTCTTTGATCGGTCCCGATGAGCGCCGGACGTAGTCGAGGTCCTCGCTGTAGCGCAGGCCGGGAGACAGCCTGAGTTTGTGGAGGCAGGTGCCGCCCCTGAAGACGAGCTCGTCGCCG
>JANPDB010000652.1:0-2650 GCA_031431255.1 Acidimicrobiia bacterium
GCTCACGCTCACCTATCTACCCTGGCACGCTTCGTGTAAAACGGTGCACGATTCCGACCTGCAATGGGCCAGCTGGCTCGCACGGGCCGGCTGGCTTCGATTTTCCCGGTCGTCCCCGGCCCATGCAAGGGAGCTGGCCCACGCAGATCATCCGGCCTACCGTTGGCACCATGGCTCTGCATCCGAACGGCATCAACCATCTCGCCATCGCCACCACCGACATCAAGGCGCAGATCGAGTTCTTCACCGACGTGCTCGGCGGGGAGCTCAAGGCGCTCTACTGGATGCACGGTGTGGCGAACACGTACCACGGCTTCGTCGAGATGAGCGGCTCGTGCTACATCGCGTTCGTGCAGCACCCCGACAACACGACCGAGCGCGAAATCGGCGTCACCCACGCGGCGAACGCCGGCGGCGCCATGCCCGGCGGCACCATGCAGCACATCGCCCTCAACGTCGATTCGCTCGGCGATCTGTACGCGATGCGTGACCGCATCCGCAGCCGGGGTGTGCCCGTCATCGGGCCGATGAACCACGGCATGTGCCAGAGCATGTACTTCGCTGGCCCGGAAGGGCTGTGCCTCGAAGTGGCCACCGGCGGCAGCATCGACGAGCGTGCGTGGATCGATCCGGAGGTGCAGGCCCTCGCCGGGATCTCCGACGCCGAGGTGGCCCGCTACATCACCCCGGCGACGTACGAGCGTCCGGCGACAGCCATCGCGCAGCCCCCGTACGACCCGGCGAAGCCGAACCTGGTGTATCCGCCCGATCGCTACCGGGCGATGCTCGCCGCGCCGGACGAAGCCTTCTGGAATGCCGTCACGGCGGAGCCGCCGGTGAAGGTCGCCGCCGACGCCTAGCTGGACCGACCGGGGCCGCGACTACTCCCCCGGTGCGTGCACGAACGCGAGCGTGCGGTTCCCCGCGGCGACGGCCTCGAGGACGAAGCACACCCGCCCTTCACCACGAGCCGGGAACGGCTGGCCGGTGTACTTGTGGGAGATCTGGTCCATGTAGACGGAATCACGGTCGTCACGGACCGAAACGACCCGGGCTTGCACGGCCGCCATCCGGTACGGGTCGGCGTTGTCGGTCACGCTCAACGACACCCGCGGGTCGCGGACCATGTCCTTCGCCTTCCACGCGCCCATGCCGGTGCAGACGAGGATGTGCTCGCCTTCTAGCCCAACCCACACGACCCAGTTCCGAGGTGAGCCGTCGGCGCGAAGCGTGGTGAGGTGCACGTAGTTCGGGGCCTCGAGGAGAGCCCGCACGTCGGGAGGAAGTTCAGCCATGGGAAGCCACGGTACCGCTGTCGGGTTGTCCATTCCCTGATTCTACGGAGCGTCACCTGTGCCCTCACGTGGCCCACCGGTAGAGTCCTCGTCGGATGGCGTCCGCACCCGGTCGCCGGAGAGGCAGCGATGGCAGATGCATCGACCGACGAGCTACGCGCGCAGACGATCTCGATCGGACCGCGGCCCGGCGCCGCTCCCCCGGCGCCGAAACCGGGCGAGACCGATTGGGGTGCGATGGTCGACCGGCTGAACCGGCTCCTCCGTCTGCGCACAACACCGATCGGCGTGAAGCTGATCGCCACCGAGACCGAGATGGCTGCCATCCCGAAGGTTCGACGGGCCGCGTCGATCCACACCGCCGATCAATTCGTCGGCCAGGCGGCGCGACTCGGTTGGACCGTCGGTTTCACCCGACGTGATCTCGTCGGCGACCAGTGCGCCGTGGTGTTCGGGCTTGCGCCAAGGTCAGAGAAGTGGCTGAGCGGTCAGCAGATGAACGGGGTATGGTTCTCGTCGCTCGAAGATGCCGCCGCACACCAAGAGGCCATGGACGTCGTCCCTTATGGCGGTCACGAAGCTGTTGTCATAAGCCCACTTACGAGTGGCCGTCTCGACCCGCCCGACATATGTCTGATCTACGCGACCCCGGCCCAGATGATCCTGTTCATCAACGGTCTGCAGTGGGCCGGGTACCGCAAGCTCGAGTGGGGCTGCGTCGGCGAGTCGGCGTGCGCCGATTCGTGGGGACGAGCGCTCGCCACCGGCGAGCCGAGCCTGTCGATACCGTGCTTCGCCGAGCGCCGCTACGGAGGGGTGCAGGACGACGAGTTGCTCATGGCCCTCCCGCCGAGTTGGCTACCGAAGATCCTCGACGGGCTCGACGCCTTGGCCCGCAACGGCCTGCGTTACCCGATCCCGCCGTACGGCGTGCAGTCCGACGCGCAAGCGGGCCTAGGGCGCAGCTACGGCTGAGGCCGATAGCGCCAGATCTGAGACGTTGGCCGCTCCACTGGCTCGGTGCACTACAGTTGAAACTGTTACATCCACACGGGGGTGCCTGGTTTCGACTTCGGTGCTTGAGGTGGGAGAAGCGAGCCGTGGTCGCCAAATCCACGTAAAAGAGTTGGTACCAACAACAAACGCCGACAACAATCGCGTTTTACTCGCAGCCTAAGAATTGCGACGGTGATCTGGCCCCAGCCCTGCGGACCAGCAGTCACTGTTATCAAGCGGGGCTTACCTGATCGCAGTGCTTGCGGGTGATCGGGAACATCAAGTGAGCTAGGGCCCGCTGGAGTTGCCGGCGTCGAGGGCGGGCCCGAGATCTACACACCGGCTGCGCTCGGAGAAGA
>JANPDB010000653.1:0-4762 GCA_031431255.1 Acidimicrobiia bacterium
CCTCGGTGAGAAGCGAGCCTCGATCCCAGATGACCCGGCTATCGGGGACCGCGACGCCGTCGGAGCGCTTCGTCGACAGAACGAACGAACCCCGGTCGCCGGCCCAATCGACGGCTCCGCGCAGCGTGAACGTAGCGGCCGACCCGAACGGGACGAACACCTCGGCGACTGTCCCCCTGGCCTGTTCGTTCTTCCGCAACATCTGCGACAGCGTGAGGGCCTGGGCAGTCGTGAGACGTGCCCGGTCATCGACGCGCGGGTCGACGGTCGTCGGCCCGACCGGCGGAACCGCCGGGCCGATTGCGGTCGGGGTCGATGATTCCGCGGACGGACCCGACGGGTCGCTGCCGCCACAGCCGGCGAGGAAGACAGCCACCGCAAGCAATCCCGTTCCGGATCGCCAAAGCGTCGTTGCGCGCCTCATGACGGAACGGTGATCGTGGACAGGTCCACGAGCGGGACGGCCGCCGACGCAGGCGCCCGTCGGGCAGACAGAGCGTCGGGCATCGACGGCTGCGCGGGCGGAAGAGGCACTGTCCGATAGTCGACATTCGGCGCACCGGGCTGAAGTTGCAGCGGACCGGACGAGATGTCACCCGTCGTCGAGCCTGGACCGGTCGGGGGACAGCCGGCCACAGTCTCGATCGACCGCGGAAGCGAGGTTCGGAACTGGTTTCCGGCGAAGCAGTTGGAGCGTGCAGGCACCGCAGATCCTCCGTCCGAGGCATAGAGCGCGAGGTCCACTCCGTTCCCGGTCAGCACGTTCTCCCGCACCTCGTTCGACGATGGCTGGTAACCGGCGAGGTCCGTCACGACGATGCCGGCGTTCACATTGCCGCGTACGCGATTGCGTAGAACCCGATTGCGCTCCCCTCCACCCACGGCAATGCCGAGACCTGATCCTCCCTGCGCAGCCGACGGTGCTCCGGGGTCCTGGTTGTCCTCCACGAGGTTCCCGGCGATCACGGTGTCCCCCTGGGGCGCGAGGCGCTCCATGTCCTGCGAGTTGGGTGTCACCCCAACCCGATTGCGTCTCCAGATCGAGCTCAGTAGGAAGAGATTCCCGCTCGCATTCGTGCCCTCGTAGCCGACCGCGTTCAGCTCCCCGACGTTGTCGCGCAGGACGGCATCACACGGCTTGCACTGTCCGACGTAGAACCCCGAGTCAGAGTGCCCGCTCGCGTAGCTGTGCTCGATGACACCGCCTCGGGCAAAGAAGGCGTAGATGCCGTAGAGCCCGTTGTTCGCCGCCGTGACGTAGGAGGCGCGGTATCCCTGCAGGACCTGATGGTCGGCCGGGTTGTCCACGTTGTCGTCGTATGCCTTTGTGAACAGCAGACCGTTCACGGCAAAGCGGCGAACGGTGAGATTCTCCACGGCGACGTTGTCGGCCGTCACGAGTATGCCGTTCTCGAGGGTGTCGCCGCCGTCGAGGATCACGGTGTTCCGGTCTTCGCCGCGCACGACGACCGATGGCGTGCGGACCGTCACGGCCTCGGGGTACTCACCGGGCGCAATCAGGACGAGGTCCCCGGGCTGCGCCGCGTCCACTGCGAACTGGACCGTGGCGAAGTCGGCGGGAACGCGCAGCGTCCGGTTCGTCGGCTCCGCCGTCATGGGGATCGTTGCGGTCGTCGAGGCTTGCCCTCCTGTTGGAGGTGAAACGGATTCGGGGACGGTGTCGGGAGCGAACGTCGGGTCTGGCACCGTCGCGGCCGGCGTCGGTTCGGCCGGCGACGTAGTGTCCGTGGCGCCGTCACTGCAGGCCGCGGCACCGAGGAGAATCGCGAGCGCGGCCAGGAACACGCCGACGCGGCGAGCAGGGACGAATCGCACGGGACAAGTCTCGGCCGTGTCGGCGCGCTACCCGAGCATTTGGTGACGGGGGTCCATGCGGCAGGACACCTCCCAGTGCCCTTGGGAGGTGTTCTGCCCCCATATATGGGGGCAACCTCTCTCCCAGTGGACGGGTCACTGGTGTTGCGAGCAGTCGAGCGAAGCGAGCGGCACAGCTCCAAAGTGCGGAGGGGCAACCTCTCTCCCAGTGACAGCTCAGCGTTGGTGTTTGGGGCACCACCAGGTGGTGCGGCCGCCGATGGTAGCGACCCGCATGGGCGCACCGTCGTGGGGGCAGGCTCCGCCGGGTCGGCGCGCCTCCATCACGTCGCCGAGGTGCGATCCGCCACGCTCGGTGAGCTCGGCGAGTGTCTCGTGCACTGCGGCATGGAGCCGGCGAACCCGGGCCGTGCCGATACCCGACGCGGCGACGCCGGGCGCAATCCCCGCCCGCCACAGGATCTCGTCGGCGAGGAGGTTGCCGATCCCGCACACGGCGTGCTGATCGAGGAGCTTGGCCTTGACCGCCGCCGACGAACCCGCCAGGACCCGGCGGAGCTCCCCTTCGGTCAGCTCGGTCGCGTCGACGCCGAGCATGCTGACGTCCGGATCGATCTCCACCGTGCCGAGGCGGCGGGGGTCGCGGACGGACAGCGTTCCACCACCGGCGAAGCGGACCCGGAAGCGGTCCCATGCCGGTTCGTCCCGGCCGCTCGAATACAGGAGTTCGTCGATCCCGCCCCGGCCGTCGACCAGCAGGCGACCGGTCATTCCGAACCGCAGTCCGAGAACCACCTCGGGCCCGGCTCGGCGACCGAGGTCGACGAGGAGCAGCTTGCCCTGACGCCGAATCGCAAGAACGGTGGTGCCCACGACGGCCGCCGCGACGTCGTCGGCACTCCGGCCGACCGCGTCGTGGCGTAGGGCGAACGGATCAACCACCTCAACCGACGAGATCCGGCGGCCGAGAACAAGGGTTGCCGTCTGCCGGTAGATCTCGACTTCGATCAGCTCCGGCACGGCACCGCAGCATAGGAACGTCCGGTGGGCTCCCCGACCCGCACTCCGACCACCCTGAGTGGCCGGAATGAGTCGTTCGACCCGTTCAGCAGGACGGAACCGGTGCCGATGAACGAGGAATGGAACGACCAGGTGCCCACGCGGAGTCATCGCTCTCCCTCGCGGCAGCCGCAGGCCACGACGCCACCGAGCGTTGGCCCGCGCCCGCAAACCGGAACCGCCGTACGGTGCACCTGACACGCTCGCGCGCTCGCCCCGAGGAACACGGCGTCGCCGCCGTCGAGTTCGCGATCGGGGCGCTACTCCTTCTCCTGATCGGTTTCGGTGCATGGGAGTACGGCCTGTTCCTCAACAAAGGTCAGACCCTCGCCAATGGCGTCCGCACCGCCGCCCGTGTCACCGCCACCGCATGCATCCCGCCATCGGACCTCGACAACCGCGTCGCCTCCGACCCCGAGTGCATCGGCGGCAACAAGGCATCCGACGACTTCGAGACGCTGCGGGCGCTGCAGGCCAGCCTCGGTCGCGACTGGACCCAGGTCGACAAGATCCTCATCTACAAGGTCCCGGGCGAGTACAACGCACGCGGGCAGGGAAAGCCGCCGGGCTTCTGCACCGGCGCCGACGGTGAGGTCCAGTCGTACGCCGACTGGTGCACCCGCTTCGACGAGAACACCCAGTTCCTCTACGAGGGCAACAACATCCCGCTGCTGAAGAACCTGGACAAGTTCTTCTACACCGCCGACGAAGCCACCGCGAAGAACAACGCCGACATCGCTGCCGCCATCGCCGCGGGTAACCCGCCCCCGACGACGCTAGTGCAGGCCGACGATGCGAAGGTCGACCTGGTCAACACCACGTTCGACTGCTCGTCGGCGACCTCGCCGTCGGCGCCGTTCTGCCCCACCAAGACGGTCGATGGCCAGCCGGTCCGCAAGCGTGGCCTGGCCGCGTCGTCGAACCTCGGTGTCTACGTCAAGCTCAAGCACACTCTCATCACCGGCCTCTTCGGCCGTGAACAGCGGATCGCCCAGTGGTCGCTGTTCCGCCTGGAACCGAGCCCCTACGACAACACGCCGTACGCCTGCACCGGTTCGGCATGCGACGCTCCCCCGGCCGTGCCCGGCGCGTCGGCCGACCTGGCCGTGACCAAGACCGACGGACTCGACGAAGCGGGTCCGAACGACCCGGTCACTTACACCATCGCCGTACGCAACAACGGACCGGACAACGTCAACGGCGTGCTCATCAAGGACCCGACGTGGCCCTCGCAGCTCGTCAACCTCGGTTGGACCTGCACGCCGATCACGATCTGCGAAAGCGACTCCGGCACGCTGCTCGACGAGACCGTGAACCTCGCGACCGGACAGAGCGTCACCTTCACGTGGAACGCCCGGGTCAAGAGTGACGTGAGCGGGATGAGCGGCACGATCGCGAACACGGCGACCGTCACTGCGTCGAACATGACCGACCCGACACCGTCGAACAACTCGGCGACGGACGTGACGTCGCTCGTCAAGCCCGACCTCGCCGTCACCAAGGTCGATGACGGTCTCAGCACCGCATCACCGTTCCAGCCGATCGAGTACGAGATCGAGGTCACCAACGTCGGCCAGATCAGCGTGACCGGGGCGACCGTGAACTGGACTCTTCCGCCACAGCTGGACCTCACCTCGTGGCAGTGCATTCAGGCAGTCGCCGGCGCCGTCTGCCAGACCACGAACCAGACCGGCCCATTCGCCGACACCGTCACCATTCCGAAGACCGGCAAAGTCCGCTACGTGCTGCGCGGCACCGTCCGGGTCGACGCGTACGGTTCGATGAATCCCAGCGCCACGGCCACACTACCGGTCGGGCTCGTCGACGACACGCCGGGCAACAACACCCGCTCCGACGCCGCCGCCAC
>JANPDB010000654.1:0-5717 GCA_031431255.1 Acidimicrobiia bacterium
GTGCCGTGCTCGGTGAACGCCGACGATCCGCTGCTCTTCGGTCCCGGCTTGCTCGACGAGTATCAGCTGTGCCGCGACAAGCTCGGGTTCGACGATGCCCGCATGGCCCACATCGCCCGCTGTTCCATCGAGTTCAGCGGCGCATCCGATGCCGTGAAGGCATCCGCGCTGGCCGGTATCGACAGCTGGCTCGCGGCGTAAGCAACCGCCCGGGTCCGAGGCGTCTTCTTCGACATATCCGTGGATCACGGATGGCCCAGGCTCGCCGTGTTGCTTACTGTTAGGTCGGCCAAGCGGCTGGAAGCGTCGAAGGGACATCGAATGACAGGCAAGATCCGATTCCGTCGGCAGTCGTCCAGGAGGTTGGCCGCTTGGGGGATTGCGGTCGCTACGTTGCTGGCCGGGACGGTCGCCGCGCCACCGGCGATGGCGTCCGGACTGGTCGTGGAGAGCGTCATCCTCGCCCGCGGCGCCGATGACCCGCTGAACCCGTCGGGTCGGACGACGAAGTTTGCGGGAGTCGACACCGTGTTCGCGGTCGTCCGGCTCGATGGGCTTCCAAAGACGGGCGTGGTGACCGGCGTGTTTTCCTTCCGGGGCGAGGAGTTCGCCCGGACGTCGTCAGACATGGCGGACCGTCGGAACAAGACCCAACTCGCCGGTGACACGTTCGTCACCTTCAACGTGTCTCCGGCCCCGGGTACGAAGTACCTCATCGGCACGTCGTACCTCTTGAAGGTCCTTCTCGACGGCAAGGTCGACGGCAGTATCGGGTTTTCCGTCCTTCCTCCGAAGGGGACATTCCCCACGAAGGCCCTTCGGTCGCAACTTGTCGCCGAGGACGGGACGGTTCGAAAGGTCTTCTCGCCGAAGGAAACGGTGAAGATCCAAGTGGCTGCTGACCTGGGTATGGACAGCTGGGTCGAGGCCACGTGGAAGGTCAGCGGCAAGGTTGATCCCGATGGGACACAGTCGGCGACCGTCACCAAACCCGCAAGGAACGGCGTCCTCGCGTTCGCGCATCGGCCGATCGGCGGATGGCCCGTGGGCAAGCACTCGGTCTCCCTCGTCATCGACGACCGACCGGGTGGCGAGGTGTCGTTCACGGTTCGATGAACTTCCCGTCACACCCGGCCGTGCCGAGCGTGGTGCAGTGCCGCGGGCTCGGCGCCTATGTGCGAAGACCGATGCGGCGCGCGACGTCGCGTGAACGTGCCGCAGCTTCGCGGAGGACTTCGCGTTCGTCGAACGCCGTGATGAGCCGGTCACGCATCACCCACGACCCGTCGCACATGACCGAGTGCACGTTCGCCGTCGTACACGAGGTGACGAGCGCGCTAACGAGGTCGTGTGCCGTCGCCATAGTTGGCGTGAGCGGGTCGATGAGGACGAGGTCGGCGAGATTGCCAATGCGCAAGGTGCCGAGCTCACCGCCCATGCCCAACGCCTGGGCCCCCCAGGCCGTCGCCATGTTCAGCACAGTCGACGAGGGGAACGCCGCCGGATCGGCGCGGAGTGCCTTCTGCACCATCGACGCCGCCCACATCTCGTCGAGGATGCTCATGCGGTTGTTGGAGGGTGCACCGTCGGTTCCGAGGCCGACGAGACAGCCGGCATCGACGAGGTCGGCGATGCGGGGGAACCCGAGGATGCGAAGGTTCGAGGCGACGTTGTGCGAGACCGCAGCTCCGGATTCGGCGAGCAGCCGGCGTTCCTCGGCGTCGATCCACACCGCGTGCGCGCCAAGGAAGCCCGGGCCGAGCACACCGAGCTTGCTCAGGTGGCGAACGGTCGTGGTGCCCCGTGTCTCCTGCACATGGGCGTTTTCCTCCGGCACCTCGGCGATGTGCATCTGCAGCGGCCGACCTGCCCCTTTTGCACGGGCAGCGGTCTGCTCGATGAGCTCGTCGGAGCAGTTGAAGATCGTGCGCAGTGTCCAGGAGAAACGCACCCGTCCGTCGGCACCCCCGTCCAGTCGGCCGTACAGATCCTCCTGACGGGCGAGCATCTCCTCGGTCGACGGGGTCCAACCCTCAGGCAACCCGATTCCTGAGTCCATGGCGCTGGCAGCGACGAAGGCCCGGATGCCGGAACGCGCAATACCCGCGGCCATCGCGTCGACGTGCTGCCCGCCGGGATCGGCGAGCAGCGTCACGCCGTTGCGGATCTGCTCCGCGGCGCACGCCAACGCGGAGATCTCGGAGTCGGCGGGCGTGAGCGCGGCTTCGTAGGGCCAGATCCGGTCTCGTAGCCAGGTGAGGAGGTCGACATCGTCGGCCAGGCCACGCCCAAGTTGCTGGCTGGTGTGGGCGTGGGTGTTGACGAACGCCGGGATGACGAGGAACTCGGTTGCGTCGACTTCTTCGTCCACCGGGTCGGTGCGCGGCGTTGTTCCCACGTGGGTGATCCGATTCCCGGTGACCTCGATGACCCCGCCCTCGATGCGCTCCGTCGCACTCACCACGACCAGCGCGGCACGGATGCGTCGGCGGGCAGGTTTGGTGTCGGTGACCATGACGCAACGCTATTGCCCTCGGCCCTTCACCGAGGGCAAGATCGCTTTCGGCTCGATGAACAGTTCGTTCCTCGTCGACTGCGATCGCAGTCAGCGGCGCACAGCGAGCACCGTGCGGGTCTCGAACAACTGCTCCGCCCAACGCCGCTTGTACTCGATGTCCATGCCGAGGTCGTACGTCCGCAACTGCTCTGCGCACATACGTTGCACCTCGTGCCATTGCAGAAGATTGCCGATGCCGAGGTCCCGGTACTCCTCGACATAGGAGATCTGCAGTCCCCGGTAGGTGTCACCGAGCACGCCTCCGAGGATGAAGCCGACATCACAAGGGTTGCCGCTGTCGTCGTCGGCTTCGGCGAAGACGCATCGAAGTGCGCCGGTTGAACCGAGGTCGTGGACGAGGCGCGCATACAGCGCCGCCATCTCCGGGCTCTCGATTCCTGAGCCCTCGAGTCCTTTCCAGCTCCGGAGTTCAACGGCGTGCAGGCGCGAGGTCGTCATTGCTGGATCGTTCCCATCGTCGACCGCGAACGTGATCCCTCGATTTGCCGACCGTCGCTGGCCCTGGCGGATGTTGCGTCGGTGTTCGCGAGTACGACGAGCCAGGTAACCGTCGATCCCCCCTTCGAGGGAGGCCCGGCAACGAGTCCGAGTCTCGCCGGCGTACAGGGACACGTGGCGACCGAACGCGCTGATCACCGCGCGATCGAGAGCTTCGCCCTCAGCCATGCCGCTCAGCGCGCATACCTTCCACGACGGGTCGGCGATGAGCCGGTCGGCGATGTGCGCGGTCACCGATTCGGTGTCGTCCACCTCGCAGACGATCGGGGAACCGAACCCCCACACACGGTCGAGCGGCACGAGTGCCGGGGTGCCGTCCGCGCCGGTCATCCGGCCGAAGACGCCGATGCCCGCATCATCGGCGAGGAAGACCATCTCGTCGTCCTCGGACGCGAAGGAGTCGTGGACCGCCAAACCCCAACCCGGCCGCGAGCACCATGCGTCGATGCCGATCGTCGCTCCGTTTGCCGCAAGCGCGTCCCATCGACCGAGGTCGCCGGGATCGAGTGGGTCGTACGGCTCCATCGGGTTCCAGTCTCGTGGTTGTGCCGACGGAACGGGAACCAGCGGGCGGCGTTCGGTCGTCGGAGCTGATCATGGACACACCGGTGTCCGCTCCGAGAGGACACGAGATGATCACCAAGCTCACGCGACGACCCGATTCCCTGGCATCGATTGCCCGACGCAGCAGCGCTGGACGGGTGGTGCTGTCCGCTGGCGTCGTCCTCGCTCTTCTCGCCGGGGTGGGCGCCTGCAGCAGCGACTCGGCGTCGCCCGTGGCGACGGGGCGGTCGTCGAATGATCGACCCGTGGACCTCGCCGTCCAGGAACAATTCGCCGCCGAGACCGAAGCCGCAGCAACGGGCGGAGTCATGCAGAAGACGGCTGCGGCGCCCATTTCGACTGCCGATGGCTCGTCGGGGAACGGTGCGGCGACGGGCATCGGATCGTTCCCGGTGGACCGCAAGATCATTGCCACGGCGGACGTGTCGATACGAACGAAGAACGTCTCGACCGCCGCGGCGACGCTGCGGGCCTCCGTTTCGACGGCGGGTGGCTACGTTGAGACCGAGCAAGCGGTGACCGCACCGATTCCTTTCGATGAGGACGGCGAGGCTGTCTCCGGCCCGGTCAAGACCTCGTCGATCACCATGCGGCTTCGCGTCCCCACTGCCCGCTTCGACAGCCTGCTGAAGCGGCTCGACACGCTCGGCGTGGTCACGAACCGCAGCGTCAGCGCCCAGGACGTCACATCGGAAGTCGTCGACGTGGACAGTCGCATCATCAGCGCGAAGGCGAGCATTGCTCGCATGCAGGTGCTCTACGAGAAGGCCCAGTCGATCGCCGACGTCGCGGCGATCGAGGGCGAGCTGTCCCGTCGGCAGGCCGACCTCGAATCACTCCTTGCCCGGCAGAAGCAGCTTGCCGATCAGACCTCTCTGGCCACGATCGGGGTGACGCTGTTCGACGACTCCCTGCCGCAGCCAGCCGGACCGAAGACTGGCGTGGCGAAGGCATTCGACGACGCGCTCGAGACGTTCGGCAACGCCCTGCGCAACATCCTCGTGGCCGCGGCCGCCGTGCTCCCGTTCCTCGTCCTCGGACTCCTCTTCGGGTTCCCCCTTTACCGGGTCCTCCGGCGTCGATCGGCCAAGCAGTCCTCGGCGAACGCGGCTGTCGGAACAGCGCCAGTGGCGCCGGTCGCGACGTCGACGTCGACCGACGTCTCCTGAGGCTGGCGACACGCAGACCCTGGTCGTCGCCTCTCTGGCGTTCGGGGCTGGCAAACGATTGTGGGGTTGATTGGCGACTTGTGTGGCGGAATGCGTACGTCGCCAACTCGACAACGTGGCGCCAATCAACCACAACAGCGCTGCGGGCCGACACGGGGGTCGACTCGGTAGGGTGCTGGGATGTCATCTTCTGCCCCTTCGCCGTCCGCCGAGTTCGCCGGAAAGGTCGCCATCGTGACCGGCTCGTCCAGCGGCATCGGCCAGTCGGTTGCCGAGCGCCTTGCCTCGCTCGGTGCACATGTTGTCGTCAACTCGTCGTCGTCGGTCGACGCGGGCGAGGCGGTCGCCGCCTCGCTTGCCACCGAGGGTCTCTACGTGCGGGCCGACATCTCGGACCAGGCGCAAGGACAGGCGCTTCTCGACGCGACGATCGCCAAGTTCGGAAAGCTCGACATCCTCATCAACAATGCCGGCTGGACCACGGTCGTGCCCCATCCGGATCTCGATGCGCTGACCGACGAGATCTTCCGCAAGACCTTCGAGGTGAACGTGTTCGGCACGTGGTGGCTCACCAAGGCGGCCATCCCGCTGCTCCGTGCGAGTAGCGATCCGAACATCGTGAACATCACCTCGGTTGCCGGAATCCGTCCGGTGGGCAGTTCCATGGCGTATTCGATGACGAAAGCGGCCCTCAATCAGATGACGGTTCTGCTCGCCAAGTCGTATGGACCCATACGATGCAATGCCGTTGCTCCCGGCCTGGTGGTGACGCCTTGGACGGCTGACTGGGACGCAATGCACGCTGGGGTGGCAGCGATGTCACCCCTGAAACGCTCGGCCACCCCCGAAGACTGCACGGAGGCGGTGCTCGCCTGCCTCCGCAACACCTACATGACCGGCAACGTGAT
>JANPDB010000655.1:0-2613 GCA_031431255.1 Acidimicrobiia bacterium
ACTACGGCCGAATGGTCGCCAGGCCGTCGGACTCTTGAGCGGAGATGCAGATGCTGGCAAGTGTGCGTTCTTCGGCGTAGGGCCAGGGGCGTCCGCGATGAAGCGTGGCCCGTTCGTCCCAGACGAGCACGTCACCGAGGCGCCACTGGTGCGTGTACACGTTGGCGCGCTGTGTGCAGAAAGCAATGAGCTCGTCGATGAGCGCCAGGCCTTCGTCATCTGGCCGACCTTCGATTCCGCATGAATGTGAAGCGATATACAGCGCGTCCTGCCCATTGACTGGGTTCGTCCAGAGCGCCCGCCAAGTCTGGTCGGGCCAGGCGTGTTTTGTTCGCTCCGCCAAGACCGGCGAGATCTTCGATCGCGAATGGGAAAGTCGATGTCGGATTACCGCATTTCGTGCTCGGTCTTTCAGTGAGTCGGGCATGTTGGACCATGCGACTCGGGTTGATACGAGTTCGGTTTCCCCGCCGCTCGAACTCAACACCCGCGCCGCCAAAATGTTGGCGAGTGCGGGAACGGGAAGGAAGGTGCTGTCGGTATGCCACAACATGTTGCCCATCAGGTTGAGCGTGAGTACGTCGTCGACTGGGGCAACCGTGTTGTCAGCGCGCATATTGCTCACGTTGTCCATTACTGGCTTCGGGCCGTTGCGTCCCATCGAACGATCCTCGATCGGGCCCCAGAGTGCACCGAAGGTGAGATGAGCTTCGTCGTCGAGGTGCTGGTTGCGAAACAGCAGGAGGGAGTGCTCTTCAAACGCCGAGCGCAATGCTGGGTAGTCGTGCTCGGCGGTAACCGCTCGGAGATCGATGCCATGGACCTCTACCCCGAAGTGGGGATGCAACTGTGTCGTCACATCGGTGCGCACGGAAGAAACTGTACCTGCCGAGTGGTCATCTCCACCGTGTCCGCGTCGCGAGACCGCTACCTCGCAGTTCCCGAACGACTCGCTTCGATGCTCGGGGTGTCGGAAATGAGTCGTTGCGTGTACTCCTGCTGGGGTGAGCCGATCACCGCTTCGGTCGGACCCAGTTCGACGATCGATCCTGCGTTCATCACCGCAACAGTGTCGGCGATCGACCGTACTAACGGCAGGTTGTGCGTCACGAACAGCAACGACAACCCGAGTTCCTTGCGGAGCGAACCGAGCAACTCGACGATGGCTGCCTGGACGAGCACGTCCAGAGCGGAGGTGATCTCGTCGCAGACCAGTACGTCGGGAACACAAACGAGGGCTCGGGCGATAGCGACACGCTGGCGTTCTCCACCCGACAACTGGTTCGGGTACTGGTGGGCGTACGAGGCGGTCAACGAGACGAGTTCGAGCATCCGGTTGACCTCGCGTTCACCGTCAGTACGGTTGACGCCCATCAACAGGAGCGGTCGTAGGACGGATTCGCCGATTGAACGTCGCGGGTTCAGCGACGAATACGGATTCTGAAAGACGTACTGCATCTTCATCCGCTGTCGGTTGGTCCGCTTGCGTGCATTGTTCGCGAGGGAATCGTTGTCGAGGAAAATGTCTCCGGTCCACTCATGGTGCAGGCCGCCGATAGCGCGGGCGAGCGTCGTCTTTCCCGATCCGGATTCACCCACGAGAGCGACGCACTCGCCTTGATGGATATCGAAGGTGACACTGTGCACGACGGTGGTGCCCTGATATCCGGCGTTGACGTTCTCGAGGCGAAGGATTGGAGGACCGCCGCGACTCGGCGATGGGGTCTTGGCCGGCTCCTCGGTCAGCTGAACGATCTCGGCGGCGCGGAAACACCGCACGCGATGGTTGTCGCCCACTGTCGTGACGGCCGGGAAGGCCGACCGGCAGGCTTCGTTGGCGAGCTCACATCGGATCGCAAATGCGCAGCCCTGCGGCCGCTTACCGGGGGCCGGCGCTCGGCCACTCAGACCGCGGATGGCCTGCTCGCCGCCTATGTCGGGAGCTGCGGCAACCAGATGGCGCGTATATGGATGCACCGGGCGAGAGAAAATCTGTCGCGTCGGTCCTTGCTCAACCACCCGGCCCGCATACATCACCGCGACTTCGTCGGCAAGGTCGGCGACGACCGCAAGATCGTGGGTGATGTACAGCGCAGCGACGTTGTGCATCGCCGCGAGCGAACGAATGGTCTGGAGCACGTGCGCCTGCGTCGAGACATCGAGGCCGGTCGTCGGCTCGTCGAGCACGATCACCGACGGGCGACACGCGAACGACATCGCAAGAGCAACCCGTTGCTGTTGCCCACCCGACAGTTGGTGCGGGTAACGGGCGAGAAACTCGTCGTCGCTCGGCAGCAACACCTCGCCCATCATCTCCGTAATGCGGGCGGTACGTGCCGCGTCGGAGCCGCCGAAGTTGTGGACTTCGAGCACCTCCCGGAGCTGCGAGCGGATTCGAATTGCCGGGTTCAGCGACGACGAGGGGTCCTGTGGCACGTAGGCCACGTGTCCTCCGCGGACCGCCCGGATCTCCTCGGCATTCAACGACAGAACATCGATGCCGTCGCAGGTGATCTGTCCGCCGGCGATACGAACACCGCGACGTGCGTGGGCGAGCACCGCGAGGCCGACGGTCGTCTTCCCCGAACCTGACTCTCCGACAAGGCCGAGAAT
>JANPDB010000656.1:0-3456 GCA_031431255.1 Acidimicrobiia bacterium
CCCCTGACTGGCGCGCGGCTCTGGTCCTGCGGGATCTGTGCGGGCTGGACTACGCCGAGATCGCAGAGGTGCTCGCCATCCCGGGCGGAACGGTCCGTTCGCGCATTGCACGTGCGCGGGCTGCGCTCGCACCCGTGCTCGCCGACCGCGTCGACCGGTCCACGGAAGGGTCCGATGACGGCGGTCACGCCGGGACCGGGAACCAAAGCACCGCGCACCAACGTCCAAGGGACGTCCATGTTGACTAGCCATCGTTCTCACCGCCGTCTCGCCCCGCTTCGCTCGGCTGCTCACACCACGGGACACTGCAGGACCTCTGACCAATGACACTTGATCCGACTCCGCCGGGGATCCACCCCACCGACGCCATGTTGCTGCTCCTCGGCGACGTGAGGTCCGACGCCGACGCGGCAGAGTTCGTGGCGGAGTTGCGGCACGAGGCAGCATCGGGGACGGTCGCGGACGACGACCCGTTCGCACCGGCGCTCGTCGCCGACGCGTGGAACCACCTCGGAGCTTGCGACCTCTGCTCGTCGCGTCGCCTCGCGTTGTTCGTCGAATTGGCCCCCGCCATCTCGTCCACAACAGCCGCCGCCTCCTCCGCTGCGACGTCCGCACTCGGCCACCGGGTCGGCGCCGCCATTGCCGAGCTGGTGCCCACGGCCGCCGCCGTGCCGGAGTCCCTCGTCCGGTCGGTCCCTCCGCGTCGGCGATGGTTCGCCGGGCGCGGCGAGATCGGGATCGGAATCGGCGCGTCGTCCGGCCGCGGTGGAGCGGTCACCCACCCGTGGATCGTCGGCGTTGGCGTCGCCGCACTCCTCCTCGCGGTGGGAGCGGCGTTCGCGCTGCGTCCTCGCACGACAGAGCAGTCCGCCGTCGGCACGGTTCCCCCGCGTGTCGAGCAGACGTCCCCCAGCGACACGACGGGTCCCGAGACGCGGGTGTTCGCCGAGACGGAAGCCGCCGCCAGTCCCGAGGCCGTCGTGGCGACGGGTGAGATGGCGAACGAACCGGCTGCGGGCGCGCCGTCCGTCGAGACCGCCCCGCAAGCCACAACGCCCAACCCGGGCATCGACCCGGCAGCACCCGTGGTCGCAGCTCCTCCTCCCCCCGCACCCGAAGCCGCCACGGGGAGATCCGCCAGCCCCCCGGTGGCGCCAAGCCCGGCACGCGCCTCGGCCAAGACCGCGGCCGATTCCGCCGACGACGCAATCGCACCGGCAAATTCGGTCCAGCCACAACCGGCGAGGAAGAAGGCGTCTGCCCCACCCACCCTCGCGTCAGCGGCTGTCGCTGCCGCGCCTCCGGCCGGCGGTTTCGAGCAACCGGCGGCGGCCGACCTCGGCACGTTCGCCGATGCCCAGAGCGCCCTCGACCGCTTCGGTGTACGAGCAACGACTGTCGTTCCTGCAGATGGAGCCTCCACCCAACTCGGACAGCAGCCGCAAACGGCGAACACGGCGAGCCCCGCCGCGGCGGCCGTGGCCCCGTCCACCGAACCCGTCGTCTGCCCGACGATCAAGGGGTCGCCGCGTCTCGCCGCCCGCATCGTCGATCGCCCCGTACTGATCGTCCGCATGGCGGACGCAACCGCCGACGTCGTCCTCGACGCGGCGACTTGCGCAGAGATCTCGCGCCGGCCGGCTCCACCGACGACAGCGCCGGCCGGCTGAGATGGCGAGGACCGGCGTTGCCGCCACCCCGGCGGAGACCAGTACGATCCCCGGTGTGAGCGAACAGCAACAACCGAACGGCGATTGGGCGGCCCAGCTGGTCGATCAGCTGGAGGGATTCGTCCAAACGATCAGCTCGAAGACGACCCAGCCACTGCGCACGGTTGCTCGGGCGGTCGTCTATGGCGTCTTCATGACCGGCCTGGCCGTTGCCATGCTGCTGTTGTTCACCATCGGCGCGGTCCGCGGCCTGACGAACCTCGTAGGCGGTCGGGCGTGGCTCGCCCACACGATCCTCGGCGGAATCTTCGTCCTCGTCGGAATGTTGCTGTGGCGTAAGCGCCGCGTGCGCGCCTGACCACACCTTCCACCGCACCCGCCACGCCGGCGGACAGCCGCCGAAGCGGTCCGCTTCCCACTGCCTCCAGGAGTTCCCATGTCCCCGTCCGCCGTCCGTGACGTCATCATCATCGGTTCGGGCCCAGCTGGCCTGACCGCGGCGATCTACACCGCCCGCGCCAGCCTCAAGCCGCTCGTGATCGAAGGAGAGATCAGCTCGACCGGCGACCAGCCCGGCGGACAACTCATGCTCACCACCGAGGTCGAGAACTTCCCCGGATTCGAGCACGGCATTCAGGGTCCCGATCTGATGATGACCATGCGGGCGCAGGCCGCCCGCTTCGGGGCCGAGTTCCTGACGGCGAAGGTCACCTCGGTCAGCTTCGACGTCCGACCATTCGTCGTCCACGTCGGTGAAGACGTCTATGAGGCGAACAGTGTCATCGTGTCGACAGGGGCACGAGCCCTCATGCTGGGCGTCGAAGCCGAGACCCGGCTGCTCGGCCACGGTCTGTCGACCTGCGCGACCTGCGACGGGTTCTTCTTCCGGGGCCAGGAGATCGCGGTCGTCGGCGGCGGCGATTCCGCCATGGAGGAGGCCATGTTCCTCACCAAGTTCGCCTCGAAGGTCACCGTCGTCCACCGGCGTGACTCGCTCCGGGCATCCAAGATCATGGCGGAACGGGCCATGGCCAACCCGAAGATCGAGTTCGCGTGGAACAGCCAGGTCGTCGACCTCCTGGGCGACGCCAAACTCGAAGCCGCCGTGCTCGTCGACACCAAGACCGGCGAGCAGCGGACCCTTCCCGTGACCGGACTGTTCGTCGCCATCGGACACGTCCCGAACACGGACCTGTTCAAGGGACATCTGACGATGGATGATGCCGGGTACCTGCTCACCGAGGGGAAATCGTCGCGGACGAACATCGACGGCGTGTCTGCGTGCGGAGACGTCCAGGACCACACCTACCGTCAAGCGATCACCGCCGCTGGATCGGGCTGTGCTGCGGCGATCGACACCGAGCGCTACTTGGAGAGCCTGCACGCCCTCTGATCGATTCTGGGGCCTTTGCGGGCCCGGCCGAGCGCATTAACCCGGTCGAACGGCCCGGGTCGGCTGTTCGTGGAATCAATTGCACGGCGCGGGCGTTGCCACGGATGTAGTCACCGAAGCTTCGCCGGCAACCGGCAGGATCGTCGAGCGGCTCAAGCACCCTTCAACCAAAGCGAGAACCCGACCATGGCCGCTGGCATCGTCACCCTTTCCGATAGCACCTTTGACGAGACCATCGGCTCGTCTTCCACGCCTGTCCTCGTGGACTTCTGGGCGGAATGGTGCGGTCCGTGCAAGATGATCGCCCCAGTCCTGGAAGAAATTTCCAAGGAGCAAGAGGGTCGAGTGACCATCGCCAAGCTGAACATCGACGAGAATCCTGAAGCGGCA
>JANPDB010000657.1:0-9801 GCA_031431255.1 Acidimicrobiia bacterium
CCAGGACCGCGAATCCACCCGTGATCACTACCATCGCCCACGTCCGGCCGACGGTGTCGAGCGGCGTTACCTCACCGTAGCCAACCGTCCCGAGCGTGATCACGCTCATGTAGAGGGCGTCGAACCAGTCGAGACCCGCAAGGACGACGAACCCGGCGATCGAGACGACGAGCGTCAGGACCTGGGCCAGCAACACCGAGCGCAACTTCGCGAACAGGAACCCGACGAAGGACCGCGGTGACACCACCAGACGATGCTATTGCGACTGACCGACGCGTTGCCCTTCGACAGGTGACGGGAGGATCAGGCGGGCTGCCCGGTCGTAGGTGAGGTAGTTCCATGCCCAGTTCAACAGCACGTTTGCACGATTGCGAAACCCCATCAGGTAGACGATGTGCAGCCCGAGCCACGACAGCCAACCGGGAAACGAATGCAGACGCCAGCCGTTGGGGAACTCGGCCACCGCATGGTTCCGACCAATCGTCGCCATCGACCCTTTGTCGCGGTAGTGGAACGACGTCGGTCCGCTTCCGACGAGTCGGCGTCGAATCTGTTCGGCAACATGGCGGCCACCCTGGATCGCCGGCTGAGCAACTTGTGGAAGCGGGCGGCCGTTATCGGTCGGCGATTGTGCAATATCGCCGATGGCGAAGACCTCCGGCTGCCCGTCGAGCGAGAGGTCCTGCAGAACAGGAATCCGGCCGCCGCGACCCAACTCCACGCCCAGCAGCGATGCAACCGGACTCGCTGCGACGCCCGCCGCCCACACAATCGTTGCCGCCTCGATCCGGCGACCGTCGCGAAGCACCACCGCCCCGGACTCCACGCGGTCGACGCCGACCCCGACCTCCACCCGTACGCCACGCTCGATCAAGGTGCGCTGTGCCCGTTCCGACAGCGACGGGTGAAACGTTCCGAGCACGTGGTCCGCCGCTTCGACGATCGTGATCGGCACGCTGGCGAGATCTCGATGGGGAAAGTCTTTCTGCAGTACGCGGTCCAAGAGCTCGCGTAGTCCGCCCGCCATCTCGACGCCGGTGGGACCACCGCCGACGACGGCAATCCCGAGTCGATCGACAGAATCTGTCGCACTCGACGACTCGACGAGGCGGAGCAGATGGTCGCGAATGGCAAGTGCATCCGGCAGCGTCTTCAGCGCGAATGTGTGCTCGGCGACCCCTTCCACACCGAACGTGGCGCTGACGGAACCTGCGGCGATCACCAGGTAGTCGTACGGCACGATCGCACCGTCGCCGAGCGTGAGCTCGCGATCGCCGAGGGCGATGCCGGTTACGCGTCCAAGGCGAAACGTTGCATTCTTCTGACGTCGCACAACCGCGCGGACAGGAAATCCGATGTCGCCGGCATCGAGCCCGGCGGTGGCGACCTGGTAGAGCAACGGCTGGAACGTGTGAAAGTTGTTGGCGTCGATCAGCGTCACCCGGACGGCAGCGTCCTTCAGCCCTCGAGCGGCCCGCAACCCCCCGAATCCGGCGCCGACAATGACCACGTGGGGCACGTTCACGATGACCAGTACAGCAGCTCGTCTCTTTCTCCCGAACGGCATTCCACCGACGGACCAACGTGCTACGAACGTCACGTGGAAGAACGGGCCCGACCAACCGCCCTCGTCGCCGGCACGCTTGTGGTGTTGATCGGCGCGGCCGGCTCGGGGAAGTCCACGTGGGCGAGGGCACACTTCCCGGAAGGTGAGGTCATCTCGACCGATGCGATGCGGGCCATGGTCGGGGAGGGCGAGGGTGATCAACGGGCGAACCGTGACATGTTCGCGATCTTCGATGCGGTGCTCCTCGCCCGAGTCCGGCGGCGACTCACGACCGTGATCGACTCCACGGCTCTGGAATCCGAGCGCCGGGCGCACTACCTCGAACTCGGTCAACGGTTCGGCGTGCCCGTGGTGGCGATCGTCTTCCGGGCCGCCGCTCAGACCTGCCTCGCCCGCAACGCCCTACGCGAGCGGAGGGTTCCCCAGGACGTGATCCGTGCGCAGGTCGCCGCGGTCGTCGCGCTCGCGTCTGCGGCGCTGCGGGCGGAGGGGTTCACCGAGGTGATCGACATCCGGGCCGAAAGGGGCGATGGCCGTCGTGATGTCCGCGTCGTTGCGCCAGCGTTCGCGGACACCATCCGCTCCGCCCCCTCTGCCTTCGAACCTGGCCTCGACGCTCTGCGGATCGGGGTCGACCTCGCCATTTCACGCTTCTCCTGGCCGGGCGGAGCGGCATCGATCCAACAGCGGCTTGCCGACCTCGCCGGTGAGGCCGAGGAAGTCGGCGTGGGCGGGATCTGGCTCATGGACCACTACCGGCAGATCCCCCAGGTCGGGGCAGCATGGGAAGACCTGCCCGAGTTGATAAGCACACTTGGTTACCTGGTGGGCGTGACATCCCGGGTACGGCTCGGCTCGCTTGTCGCATCCGCAAGTGCACGAAGTATCCAGCAACTCGCCCGATCGATGGCGTCACTCGACGTCCTGAGCAACGGACGCATGGTCTGTGGCCTCGGCGCAGGATGGTTCGAGGTGGAAGCGGCCGAGATCGGGGTCCGCTTTCCCCCGCTCGGTGAGCGGTACGAACTCCTCGAAGACGCGTTGCGTGTGCTCCCACTCTTCTGGGGCAAGGGCGGTCCGTCGTTCGACGGTCGACACCTGCACGTGCCAAAGGCCACGGCTTACCCCCGGCCGCTGCAGGACCCGCTGCCCCTGCTGGTCGGCGGGTCCGGACGGCGGACGCTGCGCCTGGCGGCGAAGTACGCCAACGCCGTGAACGTGCAGGGTTCCCCCGAAGCCGTCGCCGGCCACGTTGCGTGTCTGCGCGAATGCATGGCTGCCATTCCCGGTCGATCCGTCGAGGATGTGGAGATCACCCACCTCGGTCCGATGCTGATCGGAGACGACGATGCCGATCTCGCCGCACGGGTCGCCAGCAGCCGGGGTCGAGTCGGCGACCAGCGCTACCGGGCATCGGTGAACGCCGGAACCGTCCAGGATCAGGCGAGTCGGCTCACTTCTCTTGCCGGTGTCGGGGTGCGGACGGCGATCGTGTCACCCGTCGATCTCGGCGAGCCGGGCACACTGCGTCGCCTCGGGCGCCTGATCGAGGCGCTGGGCGAACGATCGGGCGTGGGTCGGTAAGAGGGCTCGACTGGGCGTGAAGGGCCGGTCGTCGATACGTTCAAGGGATGGACTTCGCCATTCCCGCTGACATCCAGGCAACGCTCGACGCGCTCGACGTCTTCATCGAGGCGGAGATCAAGCCGCTCCAGGCCCAGGACGACAACGAGCGGTTCTTCGATCACCGCCGTGAGTGGGCCCGAACCGACTTCGAGAACGGCGGTGTGCCGCGGGCCGACTGGGAGGCATTGCTGCGGGAGATGCGTCGGCGTGCAGATGCCGCCGGATGGCTTCGGTTGGCGCTCCCGAAGGAGTTCGGAGGACAGGGCGCCTCCAACCTCACGATGGCGATCATCCGCGAGCACCTCGCATCGAAAGGTCTCGGCCTGTTCAACGACCTCCAGAACGAAAGCTCGATCGTCGGAAACTTTCCCACCGTTCTGATGATGCGCGACTTCGGCACCGAGTCGCAGAAGGCGGAGTGGATGCCGGGCTTCCTGGACGGAACACGTCGTCTGGCCTTCGGGCTCACGGAGCCGAACCACGGTTCCGACGCCACCTACATGGAGACGACCGCGGTACAAGACGGTGACGAGTGGGTCATCACCGGCATGAAGCGGTGGAACTCCGGACTCCACCACGCCACCCACGACATCATCTTCGCCCGCACCTCCGGCGAGAACGGCGACCCCAACGGCATCACCGCGTTCCTCGTACCGACCGATTCGCCCGGCTTCAAGGTCGAGTTCTTCTGGTGGACATTCAATATGCCCACAGATCATGCCGAGGTGTCGCTCTCCGATGTGCGAGTGGGTTCGGAAGCGGTGTTCGGCACCGTGGGCAAAGGCCTCGACCTGGCCCAGCACTTCGTGCACGAGAACCGCATCCGTCAGGCCGCATCGTCGCTCGGTGCCGCGCAGTTCTGCATCAACGAAGCGGTGGCCTACGCGAACTCCCGCATCACCTGGGGCAAGAAGCTCTCCACCAACCAGGGCATCCAGTTCCCGTTGGTCGAGATGCACACCGAGGCGGCCATGCTTCGCCAACTCGTCCGCTACACCGCAGTGATGCTCGACACCAAGCACCACATGGAGGTCACCCACCTCGTCGCGATGTGCAACTACCGCGCGAACCGCCTGGCGTGCGACGCTGCGGATAGGGCCATGCAGACCTGCGGCGGCGTCGGCTACTCGCGCCACATGCCCTTCGAGCACATCTACCGCCACCACCGCCGCTACCGGATCACCGAGGGTTCCGAGGAGATCCAGATGCGCAAGGTCGCACAGCAGCTCTTCGGGTTCGGCCGCAAGTAGACGGCCGATTCAACCCGCGCGCTTCCGTGTCCAGGGCGGCGACGCCGTTTGGTTGTCAAGGAACTGCGTGACCGCTCGTCGATGGTCGGCATGCGCGACGAGCTTGGGCGAGGACTACGGACGGACGTGACGGTCAGCAGACTCCGGCGGTATTGCTGGTGGTCGCGTCGATCCGTTCGCCGGAATCCACTGGTGGACTCCGGCGGTATTGCTGGTGGTCGCGTCGATCCGTTCGCCGGAATCCACTGGTCCGTCTGATCGCCGACGCCGAACAGCGGCGCGGAGGCGACGGGGCGGGCCGGTGGTGAGGATGGTGCCGTCGGGGAGAGTGATCGTGAGTGTGCGGTTGGCTTGGAGGGTAAGTGTCCAGCCGCCTTCGTGCGCGCAGTGGTGGTGTTTGCTGCATACGGCTGCGCAGTGATTGGTATCTCAGTCGCCCCCGGAGCGACTGAGATACCAATCTCGGCATGGCACCCCAGCGGCTACGGCCGGTCGGGAACCCACCCGTGGTCGCACGAATCGTTCGCCTCGGACGAACGCTCAGAGCGGACGGACACGGGCAATGAGCTCGATCTCGACGGCAATGTCGAAGGGCAGTTCGGCGAGTCCGACGGCGCTGCGAGTGTGCCGACCCCGCTCACCGAACACCTCGATGAGCAGCTCCGAACAGCCGTCGATCACTGCGGGGGTTTGGTTGAAGCCAGGCGCCACGTTGACCATGCCGAAGACCTTCACGATCCGCTCGATCCGGTCGAGTGATCCGAGTTCGGCTTGCAGTGTGGCCAGGATGGACAACGCTGTCATGCGGGCGGCGAGCTGTGCCCGGGCAAGCGTCACCGTCGCCCCAACCTTGCCGCGGATGATGTCGCCGCCGTTGACCGGCCCATGGCCACCGACGTACACGAGGCCGTCGTCGACGACGCAGCCCAGGTAGGAGCCGGCCGGAGGAAACACCGGGGGCAGGACGAGGCCGAGTTCGTCAAGACGCTGTGCGATCACGATGCGACCCTACTGCCGGAGCGCTCTCGTGGACCCAGCTCTCGTCAAGTCGGGCGAGACGACCGATCGCGACTCGCGTCCACGTTGCAACAGAGGTTTAACCTCTGTGGTGCTGAACGCATGCCTATTGACGAGACCCCGGCGACCCACGAGCAGCGCCTGCGTTCAGCGGGGATCGTGCTGCCCGCAGCGCTGCCCGCGTTCGGCCAGTACGCACCATGTGTAGAGAACAAAGGCTTGCTCTGGGCGAGCGGTCATTTCGGAACCACCCGCTCCCGCCTGGATCCATAGAAAGCGCGCGCCAAGACGGTGCGCACAGTCGCTCCCAGAGCGACCGAACTCACCAACTCCTTTGCCCAGGTCTTCCCACCATCGGAACATCGGCGGTCCGACAAGCGTTGACACAGGAGTGCAGTCGATTCGAGATCTCGTCCCTTCCGGCTTTCGCGCCCTGAACCGCGTCGTGCTCCCCCTCGTTCGAGCAGGTGTCGGCTCGCCGCTCCCCCTCGGGTTCGGGCTTGTCGTCCTCGAGACGACGGGTCGGCGGTCCGGGGTAGTTCGCCCCGTTCCGGTCGTCGCGTTTCGTGCCGGCCGACGAGTCACGGTGAGCACCGTCCGTGCCGACTCGCAATGGGTCAAGAACCTCGAAGCCCACTCAGGCGCAGCGATCTGGCGCAACGGGACCCGACGAAGCGTCACCGCCAACGTGCAGCGCGGCCCGCTCAACGTCATCACCTTGAACGAAAGCTGAGCCTCGACCTCACTGTGCACCCGGCGCCGGCAACGGCAACAATTGGTGCATGGGGATCGACGAGAACACCAGTCACACCGAGGACACCGAGTTGGTCGTCACTCGCCAAGGTGACGTCGAGGTCCTCACCATCAATCGACCCGCCGCACGCAACGCCTTGACCCACCGGACGTACGCACTGCTCGAGCACGCGATTCGCAACGCGACGGCGCGTTGCGTCGTGATCACCGGCACCGATCCGGCGTTCTGCTCCGGTGACGACGTGCGTCAGGTGATGGGAGGCGGCGACCGTCCCCCCGATGTCGGCTCGGCGGCACGAGGCGGCCCCCGGCTCACTCCTGCCGCAGACGCGCTCCTTCACACCAACGTTCCGGTGATTGCCGCAGTGAACGGCGCGGCGGTCGGATGGGGCATGGAGCTGGCGATCATGGCCGACCTGCGGGTCGCCAGCGAGAAGGCGAGATTCGGTGAGCTGTTCGTCCTGCGGGGCCTGGTGAGCGACGCCCCCGGCATCGGACGACTCGCCACACTCGTCGGCCGCGAGAAGGCTGCGGAGTTGTTGTTCACCGGGGAGGTGATCGACGCGGCAGAGGCTCTGCGCATCGGACTCGTCGGACGCGTGGTTCCCCACGACGAACTACTGCCCACCGCGCTTGCCCTCGCACACCGCATCGCCGCCAATCCTCCGCTGGCCGTACAGCAGCTCAAAGCCGGGCTGCGCGAGGCGCTCGACCCGGACTGGGCAGAGCTCGGATCGTGGGTCTCGTCGACCCTCGGCAAGCTGTTCCAGACGAACGACCACAAAGAGGGCGTGAAGTCCTTCTTGGAGAAGCGCCCACCGAGCTTCACCGGTACCTGACCCCGGCTCGGATACCCTCGTCGGCGTGGGAGCTGTGGCAGTCCGAAGCGAACTGCCGTCAAACACCTCCCAGCGACGTTGGGAGGTGTTTGACCCCTATATATGGGGGCAACCTCTCTCCCAAGGCCCTGACGACCCGGGCGAACCTTGCTGACGCTCATCTACGGGATTACCTGTGCTCTGTTCTACGGCTCCGCTGACTACGCGGGCGGGCGCGCATCACGGACCACGTCGAGCATCGCCGTCACGGCGAGCTCGCAGGTCTTCGGGTGGGCTCTCGTACTGGCCCTTGTGCCGTTCCTCGGCGGGAGCGGGCCGACGACTCGGGCGTTGTTCATCGGCGGACTCGGCGGCGTGTGCGGCGCCACCGGGCTGCTGCTCCTCTACCGGGCGCTGAGCCTCGCGGCGATGAGCGTGGTCTCGCCGATCACCGCCGTGCTGAGTGCCGTAGTCCCGGTCGTGGCCGGTGTCATCATCGGCGAAGGCCTTACGACGACGCACGCCATCGGCGTTGCGCTCGCACTCACGGCCATCGCGTTGATCAGCCGAGGAGGCGACGACGCCCATGATGCCCACGACCATCACCGCCGGCCCTCCTTGTCACTGTTGGCGACCTCGTTCATCGCCGGCATCTTCTTCGGCCTCTTCGTCGTCGCCCTCGACCGTGCCGGCGACGATGTCGGCGTGTGGCCACTCGTCACCGCGAAGCCCGTTGGCGTCGCATTCGCCCTTGTCGTGGCGCTGAGCCAAGGCGTCGGGCCGATCGTGCCACGGAAGGCACTTGGACTGACCCTCGCCGCCGGCGCAGCCGACATGACTGCGAACGTCTTCGCCACGCTGTCGGCGCAAGCCGGACAGGTGGCGATCGCCGGCGTGCTCGTCTCCCTCTATCCGGCAAGCACCGTCGTCCTCGCCCGGTTCGTCGACCACGAGAAGATCACCCGGCTCCAGTTAACGGGCTTCGCCATCGCCATCGCCGCGCTCGTGCTCATCGCTCTCTGACCTGACTGCTCAGAGGATTTGGAACATCCGTAGCGCTGGGAGCTACAAAAGTTCCGAATCCCGCTGGACCTCGACTGAGTAGGGTGATCCGTCGTGCCGCCGGTCGACCGTCTCCCCGAGTTCTTCCTCACCGCTCTCGTGATCCTGGTCATCCCCGGTCCGAGCGTGCTGTTCGTGATCAGTCGGGGCGTCGCCTACGGGAGGCGCACGGCACTCGCGACTGTGGTCGGCAACAGCGCCGGCGCGTTCTTGCAGATGTCACTCGTCGCATTCGGTCTGGGAACGATCGTCGAACGGTCGATCACGGCGTACAACGCCGTGAAGCTCGTCGGCGCGGCCTACCTCGTGTACCTCGGCGTGCAGGCGTTCCGTCATCGCCACGAACTCACGCAGGCGACCCTGAGCGGAGCCGAACCCAAGCCGCTCCGACGGATCCTGCGCGAAGGCTTCCTCGTCGGTGTCACGAACCCGAAGGTGATCGTGTTCGCAAGTGCCGCGCTTCCGCAGTTCGTCGACCGCGAGCGCGGCCACGTGACCCTGCAGATGTTCGCCCTCGCCGTCATGTTCCAGACCGTCGCCACACTCTCGGACGGAACCTACGGCATGCTCGCCGGGTCCTTGCGCAACTGGTTCGCACGCTCACCAAGGCGACTGTCGACGATGTCGGGCATCGGTGGTCTCGCCATGGTCGGCGTCGGTCTCAACCTTGCGTTGAGCCGCCGACACGACTGAGCGGCGTTACCCGCGGTCTTCGACAGGAGCTAGAGGTTTCCGGCCGGGGCCGAGGTGGTCCGCTCGAACCCGTCCTTCGTCCAGCGCCCGCTGTTGCGCGTGACGGTCCAGTGCTCGTAGGAGCCGGCGTCGTTCTTCTGCCAGACGTCAAGCTGTCCGTCGCCTGCACTCACCCGACCGGCAGGCAGGTCGAGATGGAGCGAGACCCCCGCGTTGCCGTCGCGGATCTCGACGATGTCGACCATGAGCGAGGAGTCGGATCGGAACCCGAACAGGAGCTCCGGCTGCCCGTCACCGGTCACGTCGGTGATCAGGGGACGGCGGGTCGGGGTCGAACCCGTCTCCAG
The DNA here is from genome assembly GCA_031431255.1 of Acidimicrobiia bacterium. Classification (GTDB taxonomy): domain Bacteria; phylum Actinomycetota; class Acidimicrobiia; order Acidimicrobiales; family JANYDT01; genus JANLQX01. The sequence continues at coordinate 9,134 of JANPDB010000657.1, forward strand.
CTCCACGTTCCACGTGCCGGGCTCGTCCGCGCCCGGATCGTTCTGTAGCACCGTGGCTCCGCCACCGGCGTCGAGTACCCAGGCGATGTTCACGCCGCCGATGGAGAGGCGATCGCAGTCGCTGGCCGCGCCCGTCTGGGTTGCGATGCTGTCACATCCGACGGCATCGTCCCAGAGCGCCCGGTCGCTGGCTGCCTGAAACAGGGTGCCATCCGTCGACAGCGACAGCTCCCGCGGTGGGCGCGTGGTGACCGGCGCGCGGGTGGTCTCGGGCGACAGCGTCGTCTCGACCGGTGTGGTGGTATCCACCGGAGTCGTCGAATCGACGGCCAGTGGCGTGGTGGTCTCCGGTGGTGTCGTGGTGTCAGTGGCCGGCCCGGAATCGACGGAGACGACCGTCTCGTCGAGCTGGCGCTGCCGGAAGACGTAGGCACCGCCGAAGGCGAATCCGAAGAGCAGGATCAGTAGCGCGGCGAAGGCGACGCGTGAACGGGTCGAGGACCGGGAAGAAGTCATGGGCGAGAGGCGGTCGGCGACGTGAGAACCACGCGTCGGTCGACGGCCAGCGTACGTGATCGCACCCGGCACAGCGGGCAGGCCGATAGGGTCGAGGGCACGATGAGTGACAATTCGGTGACCGACATCACGGATGGCACCCTTCGCCGAGC
>JANPDB010000658.1:0-3207 GCA_031431255.1 Acidimicrobiia bacterium
CGCCAGGGGCACAGAAGGCGTGAGCCCCTACGCCGCCGCGGCCCGAGCGGAGGACCTCAGCGATCTTCCAGCGGCGATCATCGTCGTGGGTGCACTCGACGGCTTCGTCGACGAGAACATCGACTACGCCCGTCGCCTCAACCACGCCGGCGTTCCGGTCGAGTTCCACCTCTATCCGGGAGCACCACACGGCTTCGACGCGCTGCTGCCCCGCAGCGCCGTCGCCCGCCGAGCGAAGGCCGACATCGGACGCTGGCTCGATCGCCACTACGGCACCCATCCATAGCCACGCCAGACGATCGGCTTGACTATCAGTTTTCGATACATCACACTTCGAGTGTGATGAAACGCGAGAAACCGCTCCCCGCTGCTTCGCTGTATCTGTTGCTCGCGCTCCTCGGCGGCGAGAACCATGGATACGCGCTGATGCAACTGGTCGAAGAGCAGAGCGACGGCGCCGTACGAATGGGCCCCGGCACTCTGTACGGAACCCTGAACCGGCTCCTCGCCGACGGCTTGATCATCGAGACCACAGGCGAGCGAGCGGACGCCGCCGGCGAGCGCCGTCGCTACTACCGGCTCACCGCCGACGGAGACCGCGTCGCCCGGGCCGAACTCCACCGACTGCGTTCGCTCGTCGCACGATTCAAGGGAATCCGCGGACTCGAAGGCGTCGGCACATGAACCGTCGAACGCACGTGGCCCTGTACCGGGCAACGCACGTCTTTTACCCGCGGGCCTTTCGCGAGGATTACGGCGAAGACCTCGGCGCGGTATTCGAAGAGCAGCTCGATGAACTCGGCGCCCCGAGATGCTGGCTGAGAACTTTCCGCGATCTCCTCGTCAGCATTCCCGCACAACAACTGGAGGCACGAATGAAGAAGCGTGGGTCGTCACACGCGTTCGTCTTTTTCCTCGCTCTCGGTATCGGCTCGGTGATGATGACCGCCGTCATCGGGACGAGCATGTTTGCCGTGCTCCTTGCGATCGTCGCCGTTGCCTCTTTCGCGGTGGCGATCACCTCGCGCCGCGCGTCGAAGCCGGCGATCGCACTGGAGACGTCGTCACCGTGGAAGAACTTCTTGGCCAGCGGCGGCCTCATGCTCGTTGTCATTGTCGCGCTGATCAACCTCCCACCGAACAGAGGTCAGGAGCTTTCGTCCGTCGGATGGGTGGCGATGATGCTGTCGATTCTGATCAGCCTGAGCCTGATCGCTTACGGAGCCATGCTCGGCGCGCTCCAGGTCAGCCGCACGCGAAAGCGCTAGTTGGCACAGGCGATGACGGACGTTCGATGGTCCCATGTCGTCGCCGCTGGGTTCGCCCGGCAACTCGACGGCTGGCGACTACTGCGTCGACACGGGAGCATTCGGTAGAATCGATTGCTCGCGTCCAGTTCCGAGCGTGCTGCCATAGGCGATGGCCGAGAGGGTGACGGCGAGACCGCCGAGTTGGACCGGTGAGAGTGACTGGCCGAGGACAATCCACCCGAGGGCCACTCCCGTCACGGGAGCGGCGAGCCCGAGAAGCGGAGGAGCGGGAGTCGGAAGTCGACGAATCCCGTTGAACCACAGAACGAATGCCAATGCCGTGGTCACCATGCTCAGGTAGGCGAAACCGACGACGTTCCGCTGCGTCAGCGCAGGCGGTGCACCTTCCACCAGGAAGCCGACTGGCACAAGAGCGACACCGCCCATCAGCAATTGCCAACCGGTCGACGCGACCCGGTCGGAGGGCTCCGGAAAGCGTTTCGTCAGCACCACGCCGAGTGCGAACGAAACAGTGGCAGCAACGGCTGCGAGGATTCCCACCGGATCGATGCCCGCACCGGGATGGATCACCACGAGTGCGACGCCGATCGCTGCTGCGCATCCAACTGCGATCTCCATCGATCTCAGCCTCCGCGCCGCTACGACGAACGAAAGACCGACGACGAGCAACGGCTGCAAGCCTCCAACCGCCGCAGCGACACCACCAGGCAACCGGTACACGGCCACGGCGAGCAACGGGAAGAAGATGCCGAAGTTGCAGATTGCCAACACGCCGGTCTGCCACCACTCTGCGCCCCGCGGCCGCCACCATGACCGACGCGCTGCGGCCACCAGCAGAAGCGCGAGCCCTGAGGGAACAACGCGCATCGTCGCCACCAACAGCGGTCGGCCAGGCGGGAGGAGTTCCGTGACGACGAGGTACCCGGTCCCCCAGCTGATCGGAGCGAGCACGGTCATGGCGGGGAGGACTGCTCCTCCAAGTCCGTATCGCTTCATATTCATTATCTTAATGTTCACTCACTGTATGTCAAGAGGAAGCGCTAGCTTCGGGGTCATGGCAAGTCGTGAGAGGGACGCAGTCGACCGGATCATTTCGGAGTGGAACGCCGTCCGCCCCGATCTCGACGTCGAGCCGATCGCCGTCATCGGCCGGATCTCGCGACTGTCGCGGCTGATCGACAAGCGGCTCGCCGAGAACTTCGCGACGTTCGGCATCGAGAGCTGGATGTACGACGTCCTTGCCACCCTCCGACGCTCCGGAACGCCCTACGAGCTCGCCGCCGGAGACCTTGTCCGCCACACCATGGTCACCACCGGCGCGATCACGAACCGGATCGATCGCCTCGAAGCCCGCGGGCTTGTCGCCCGAGCCTCCGCCGACGATCGGCGCAAGGTGATGGTCCGCTTGACCGCCGAAGGGCTTCGTCTGGTCGACGACATCGTGGAATCCCATCTCGAAGTCGAACGCGAGATTCTCTCGGTACTCACCGACCGCAACCGCCAGGAACTGGCCCGCCTGCTGAGCACCACCCTCGTGGCCCTTGGCGACACCGCCACGCCGGGCTCGGACTGATCCGCGAACGAGCCCGACGCGCCGCTGCACCAGCGCGTCGGACATGCGTCACTTGACGTGAGAATGATCGTTCTCGTAAAGTGAGAACGTTCATTCTCACCGGGAGAACCCACGATGACGCGTCCCCCACTTCCACCGTTCGACGAGGCCTCCGCACGCGCCAAGGTGCTGGCCGCGGAAGCAGCATGGAACTCGCGCGACCCCGAGCGGGTTGCTGCCGCATACACCGTTGACTCGGTGTGGAGGAATCGTGACCGGTTCATCGTCGGCCGAGACCAGATCGTCGAGTTCCTGCGCACCAAGTGGGACCAGGAGCTCGAGTACGCCCTGCGAAAGGACCTGTGGACGTTCGGCGGCAACCGC
>JANPDB010000659.1:0-4173 GCA_031431255.1 Acidimicrobiia bacterium
GGTGTCTTAACGTCCCCCTCGCCGGCCCCCCCCCCCCACCCCCCCCCCGGGCCCCCCCCCCCACCCCCCCCCCCCCCCCGGCGCGTGGTCCGAGAAGCCTTCTTCCGGGAGGAAGCTAGGCGACGATGAACGTCGGCACACCGACGGGCAGGGTCTTCGCCATTTTTGTAATGCCGGTGTTGCTCACCCGGATACACCCGCTCGACACGGCCGTACCGAGCCTCTTCGGCTCATTGGTGCCGTGGATGCCGAGTCGACCATCGCCGCCGGCACCGAAGCTGAAGACAACGTCGGAGAAGCACGACAGCCCATAGGCGTAGGGGCCGTAGGCGCCCTTCGGCTTGCGGGTCTTGATCAGCTCGACGGTGAAGCATGCTCCCGTGGGTGTCGGGCGAGCGGTAGTACCGACGCCGACCTTCTCGCGCTGCACGGTCCGACCGGAATTGCACACGGTGAGCTGCTTGCGGCCCAGTTCGATCACGATCGCCCACGGGTGCTGATAGGTCTTCACGTCCTTCTTGCGCACATAACCCGTGGTGCCGTTCGGTCGCACCGGAGCGTTCACGTGTACCCAGTCACCGTCGGTGCCGATGACCGTGAATGTGGGGCGGCCCTTGATCTCCTGACCCACTGCGAGGGTGGCGAGGAGCTGCGAGGTCTCGTCGGGCTTTGCGTACACCCGGATCACCGAGCCGAACTTGCCTTCGTTGAGGTAGGCGACGGTCGTGAGCTGCGGGTAGCCGAGGCAGGCGTTCGTCACGCCGGGCGGCACGATCGAGGGCGTCGCCTGTGCCTGGACGACCGACGGCGATACGACGAGGGATGCGGCGGCGAGAGCGAACGCGGCGCCGAAGCGGGAACGGCGAAAACGTGTGGTGAGCATTTGGTGGCGGTCTCCTTCGATTGGGGAAGTCCCAGGTGGCCGGGTACGAGTCTCCGGTGCCCGCATGAGGAACCAGTGAGCGAAAAGCGATCGTCTTGCGGGATTTCAGCGTAGGCGAGGCGGTCAACCCCAGCGGGCATCGCCGGAAAGAGGGTGCTGACCAGAGGAAACACGAGGTGTCCGGTCAGTTTCCGGAGGCCTCGTCGTAGCCCTCGAGACGGTGGTCGGGTGCCTCGGTCTCCCACGCCGAGCTCGGCAGGGCGATCGGGACGACCAGTTCGTTGCCGGACCGATGCTCGAGGACGAGCCCGTGGACCCGATCGAAAGCGATGGCCGCTTCCCCGGAGATGACCCGTCGCACGCGGTCACCGAGGATCTCGTTGCGCCAACCCGACGCCAACCTGGCCCCGGCGTCGCCCCGGAGGAAGGCGACGAGGTCGGACCGCGTAGCGAGGAGTGACGCCTCCACCTTGACGTCGTGGCTCAACTGCCCGACCCACGCCGAAATGAGCGTGAGCGCCGGGCGGAGTCGCCGATCGAAGTCGTCCGGGTCGGGTAGCCGAAGCGCGTCCATGGACTGTTGTTCCGCCCGAGCGACGCAGTCGATCAGTTCCTGTCCCCCGTGAGACCTGGTGTAGCGACCGTCCATGCCGCGCAGGCTCACGAGTTCGGCGGTGGTCTTCGGATGGCCCTGGGCGATGGCGACGACGGCGAGGTCCGGGAGGACGAACCGGACCGGCCGATCGTCGTGCTGGGCGCGCCGCTCCCGCCAGGCGCATATCTCTTGGGCAAGAAGCCGGTCGCGGCCGCGAAGAACCCGGCCGTCTTTGAGGCGCCACCACGCGATGTTCGGGTCGTTGTTTCCCCGCTGCCGCACCCGGAGGATCTCGGACTCCTCTTCGACCCAACCCATCCGCTCGCTGGCTTCGAGCTCCGCCGTCAGGAGGCGGCGTATTTCGAGGAGATGCACAACGTCGGAGGCGGCGTAGCGGATCTGGGCCTCGGTCAGCGGCCGCTTCGTCCAATCGGTGAGACGGTCCCCCTTCGAGAGCTTGACGCCGACCAGCCGTTCGACCAGCGTCATGAGCGATGGCGTCGAAAAGCCGACGAATCCGGCGGCGAGCTGGGTGTCGAACATCCGACGCGGAATCGCACCGCACTCGAGGTCGAGCACTTCGAGATCCTGGTCGGCGGCGTGGAACACCGCGACGACGTCGCTCTCGAGGAGGCGCCGGAGCGGCCTGACGTCGACGATCAGCGGATCGATGATGGCGACGCGGTCCTCCCATCCGATCTGCACCAACGCGAGCTGCGGATAGTACGTGCGCTCACGGAGGAACTCGGTGTCGATGGCGTAGGCCTCTTGGTCGAGGAGCTCGTCGATCAGGCTGTCGAGAGCCTCGCCGGTGTCGATGCGGACAAGACCGGTGACCTCGGCGTGCGCGGAACTCGGGCCTGACGACTGGCGGATCATCGTTGGTCCATCTCCGAAGGTTCGATGTCGCCGGTCTCCGAGCCGCTCAGATATGGCAAGCCAGCCCGCAGCCACGCCGCCGTACCGCCGAGCACATTTATCGCATCGATGCCCTGGCCACGAAGGAAGGTCGCGGCGTGGTGGCTGCGGCCGCCGCTGAGGCAGATGACGTAGACCGGCTGGTCGACGGGGAGTTCCCCAACCACGTCGGGGACGTTCTGCAGCGGCACGAGCCGGGCACCACCGACATGCGCTTGGACGTATTCGTCGGGCTCACGGACGTCGATCAGGACGCCACCGACGCGCAACGCAGTTCCGAGTTCGGCGACCCCGATCCCTGGCACGGGGTCGTTCATCGTCGCCAGACTACCCGCTGCGTCCTTCCCGGACACCCGCTGACTCGGACCGGTACGTCTCGAGGTCAGTCGGGTCGTCGAGGTCTCGATAGGAACGCCGTACCGGCCCGGGGCGCTCGGCTCTTACCGTGGGATGGGCATCGAGAGCCCGATGAAGAGATCGCTCCCCCGCCGCGAACTGGGCAGCGAGTGGTTCGGCCAACCATCGGCGATAGGCCGCGTGCAACGTCTGGTCGCGCCCGTCGACGACAGGGATGACGGCCGCTGTCTCCGGTGTGGCGGCAAGGAGCAGCGAGGCCACGAAGGCCAGTTCGCGGGGATCGTGCTCGGGATGATCGGACGCAACGACGAGAACCACGTCCCCACCCGAAGGTTCGTCCCCGTCGTTCGAATCGAGCAAGGCCTGCCGGGCCAGGTGGCGGAGGCCGTCGATGATGCCGCCGAGCGGACCACTGCCGGGCATCGAATCGGCCACGGCGACGACACCTTCGACGAGGCCGGTAGCGTCCCCGTCGCGATTCACGACGACGATTCGTTTGGCACCGGCCTGACGCAGAGCGTCGATGCTGCGCTCGAGGAGCGTGCGGCCTCCCAGCAGGATGCGGGTCTTGTCCGTTCCCATCCGACGACTGGCTCCGCCGGCGAGCACGATTGCATCCACGTCGTCATTCTTGCTCGCGGGCGGATCATGGACTGACGCGGGTCACGAAGGAACCTCGCTTCGACGAGGCGAGTTTCGTGAGTCAGCCGAAGTCAATGACGAGCGCGCGGTGGTCAGAGATGGTCATAGCCACGGCACGGCTCGATGATCCCGCCACGACAGACGTCGTGTCGGTCAGGATGTGGTCGAACTGAATCCTGGGGTCTGTTCCTGGGTAGGTAGGAATCCGGCCCAGTGACGTCCAGCCCCGCGAACCGCGGGAGACGACGGCATGGGGCAGGTTGAGATCGCCGAGGAGGACACGTGGACCCGGAAGCTCGCCAAGGGCACGGAGCACCCGGCGCAGTTGGCGGAGGTTCCATCCGGGCACGAACGACAGGTGTGTCGTTGCGACGGTTCGGAACGGAGCCGCTCCGTCGGGCAGCACCGCGACAAGGGCCACCCGCGGCTCGTCGGGAAGCAGCATCGGACGTCGGGTTCCCGGCAGCAGGATCGGTGAACGAACCGGAGCGGCGGGCAGCCGGATGACATGCCAAGACTCGACCGGTAGGAGCGAGATGAGTCCGATCCCGTACGCCGGCGGAAGTCCGTCGCCGGACGCCAGATCATGTCCGCTCAGCGGGTCGGCGTGTGCTGCGGATGTCCATCGTGCGCCGGGCTCGCCCACGATCGCCGGGACGAAGCGGTAGCTGACTTCGTTGGAGCCACCGGTCATCGACTTCGCGATCAGGGCGGTCTGGTCCACGGTGCCTGATCGAAACTGGTTCCGGTCGACTTCCTGTAACCCGACCAACGACGC
>JANPDB010000660.1:0-3928 GCA_031431255.1 Acidimicrobiia bacterium
GGCGTCGAACCAACGCGTCATCGTGGAGACGGCAACCGGAAAAATCGTCCGACAGGACAGTGTCTCGCCGCGCACCGAACCATGGCTCGACGACTTCGCCCGCCTGCGGGCAGAGATGGCCGTCGCCGGACAGTTCGGCGACTTGGAGTCGGCAAGGGACGGCCTCAGACGAGTGCTCGGATTACTTGCCGAACTGTCGTCGCCGACTCCTTCGCCTGGGCAACACGATTCGGGTTCCTGAATGTGTCGCGTATTTCTGTCACTTGCGGAGGGCGAACAGCTCTGGTGGACGCGAAATCGTCGTCATCGCGATTGGTGAGTCGCTCCGCCACTCGATGACGACTGCGCACGGGCCCACCTGGCAGTTCCACTCATTTTAGACGTGGGCGCTCGTCCTTCGTTGAGGGGAAGCCTGCGACAAGACAATGCTGGTTCACGAACAGGAAGATTCTGCACGGTCGGAATAGTTTGCTATTCGGCCTCAACGAGCTGAGAGTGGCGCTGCAAACAAAACAGCAAGAAAGCAGATTTCACATGCACGCTAGTACTGCAGCCCATCGCCTAACCGCCCAAACTACCCAAGCACTTGCGACATCCCGAAAGAGTCGAGCCTTGTTCGGGGGTCGCCGTCGAGCGATCGGAACAACCGCCCTGGTCGCAATGCTGAGCGGACTCGGAGTCTCAGCGGCGCAGGCCGACTCTCGCTCTGGCTACGTCGGTTGCAACTCATCGAGCTTCATTCGGCTCGATCACGAGAACAGCGTGACTTCAAGCTTTCAACATCGGGTGGACGGCTTGAGCTACAACAACGGGTTCTCGAATATCGGACTCACCTACACAGGTGTTCGGAACGGAAGCTGGGAAATCCAGACGTACTCGGGGTCGATCAACTCCCACGCAGCAAGTTGCTACTAGCGATTTCGGGCACGAGGGCGGCTGCGGTCGCCCTCGTGTTGTCGGCGTGCGGTGGCGACGGAGGCGCTAGCGCTCAGGCCGGTCCATCGGTCAGGGACGTGCTCACTAATCAGGCAACGCGACGTGTCTTTGCCCGGATTGAAGGCGGCGTCCAGGCTTGCATGCGCAAGGAGGGTTTTCGCTACCTTCGAACAGACCCGACGGACAACGCTAGGTCCGCTGGATCCGAGTTCAACTTCACGCTGTCGGGGCGGAAGAGTTCGGGCTTCGGGATCTCGGAACTGCTCAAGCCGCGACGGGCCGCATCGCAAGACCCAGATCCTGCCTTTCAGGATTCCGTTGTGTCCTGTCGAAAGACTGAGTTGAAGGCCGCGCAGACATACTTTGATGCGATCAACAACATCGGCACAGACTACCTCTCTCGTCGTTCGCTGTTGAAAGCGACACCGAAATTCATGGAGTTTCAGAAGCTCTACGCCGCGTGCATGACCCTTTCGGGATACCCGGGTACGAAAGACTCGGACGCTGCGTTCGCTAAGGCCCTCGTGCCATACAAAGCAAAGTTGTCGATGCCAGAAATCAAAGCCGTCGAGATTCCTATCGCCGTGGCTGATTTTATGTGCGTGACGAAGTACGACCACCTTCGAGCGTCTGCGTTAGCCGCACAGGAGGAAACTGTCCTTGAAAGTCACGAAAAGGATTTCTTGCTGCTCGCGAAGCTGCAATGACGTTGCGTCTTTTGGGTAGCGGGAGCGCCGTTCAACGGACGCAACGTTCGACGGACTGGGGAGTGGGCGAGGTTTCCCCTCGCTCGCGTTTCTTCTCGGAGTTTGAGGGTTGCGCAATCCGGGTATTGCAAGGTGATGGCCTCGCATACTTCGCCGAAAGTGAACGAACTGGGGGGCGACGGCGAGTACCCAGTTCGTCGCTCGAACCTGCGCCTTCTCCAAGGGTTCGTTTGCGAACCGAGTTGCCTCGCTGCGCGCGATTTCAAACGTATTGCCTGTTCACTTCGCATCCGCCTCGCCGTGTCCGGGAATCGCTCGGTACACCCCCCGCTTGATGCGATTGCCTCTGATCTTGGGATCTCGGTTCGAACGATCTATAACTACTTTCCTGTTCGCGAGTCGATGTTCGCGTTTCCTCCTCCGGAGTGGGCAGCAGCGATCGTCGAGTCGACTGACGGAGTGACTGACCTTGCAAGTGTTCCCGATGCGGTTCTTCCCTTGTTCGAAGCTCTCCAGAAAAACCTGGAGGGGCGAACTCTTATGACGAACCTCGTGTTCCTTCACGATGCGCACCCGGAGCTCCGCGCCGCGGATGCCTATTTTGCGGCTCCTCACAATCTTGCGGGGTGGCTGGGATGATCGGTGGATGGCTAAACCCGATGATCCGTTTTCGATGTTGGAGTTGTTGATTGGGCTCCCGAACGTCCGTGTGTTGTCGGTCGACCGAATCGGCGGCGTGTTGGAGATCCACCTGGAGACGGCCGAGGCGAACCGCTTTTGTCCGAAGTGTGGAATGGCTGGGGTCGTGAAAGACCGGCCGCAGAGCAGATATGCGGACTTACCTTTTGGTGGGCAGCAGGCCGTGTTGGTGTGGCACAAATACCGGTGGTCATGCCCGGGCGGTGACGGGACATGGACCGAGGAACGTTCCGATATCGCGACCAGGTATTCATCAGCGATGACGTGGCGGGCGGCGGTGTGGGCCACGATCAATGTCGGCCGTTACGTTCGTCCGGTATCGCAGGTTGCCGACGAGTTAGGGGTCGCGTGGAACACGTTGATGGACACCGTCACCGCGGTCGGGGCGATCATGATCGACCACGCGGAGCGGATCGGGACGACGATGCAGCTCGGTGTCGATGAGACCGTGTTTCTCTCCGCCGGCCGGAAACGTCGCCGCCAGTTCGTGTCATCAGTGACCGATATCGAGGCCCGCACCGTGATCGACGTGTTCGAAGGCCGTCAACGTCCAGACTTGGTTTCGTGGTTCAACGTTCGGCCTCCACACTGGGTTTCGGGCGTCAAGGTCGTTGTTGCTGATCTTCATGAACCGTTCCGGGCGGCGTTCGATGAGTGTGTCCCTGACGCCGTTCAGGTTGCTGACCCGATGCATGTGGTGATGGCCGCGAATCGGTGCCCGGACAAGACCCGCCGGCGGGTTCAGAACGAACAATTGGCCCATCGCGGCCGCAAGGATGACCCGTTGTTCGGGGCACGGAAATTGTTGATGCTCGGCGCCGAACGACTCGACCCTCGCAGCCGCAAACGCCTCGATGTGCTCTTGGCGTTTGGTGACCCTGACGGTGAAGTATTCGAGGCCTGGCAAGCCAAAGAGAACGTCCGCGACATCTACACGTTGTGGGGTCAACCCGAACTGGCCGCCTTGTGGATCGACTCGATCATCGACGACGCCAGAACATCGACCGTGCCCGAGATCAAAAGCCTCGGACGCACGCTCAAGCAGTGGCGTGAACCGATCCTTGCGTGGCACACGACCGGTGCTTCGAACGGGCCGACCGAGGGCTTGAACTCGATCATCAAGAAAATCAAACGGGTCGCTGCAGGGTTCACCAAATTCGCCCATTATCGGACCCGGATCCTGCTCGCAATCGGCGGCTGCGACTGGACCCTCATCGCCCTACAACCCCGCTAAATCGCGAAGAGCCTATTTTGCGACCGAGCTGCGGAGGGGACTCGAGGCACGCGACGGCGTGTCGCGGGCGGCCCAAGTTGTCCTCATCGGCTTCTTCACAGAGGCTCTCCGACTCGGCCTCGAGCAATGGGCGCGGCACCCCGAGACTTCAACGCTCGTGATCGACCGTTGCCTCAGGGACCTCATAGCGACCCGCCCACCACGGACGATCGATTGGAGTTCCCCTCGGATCGTGGAGGGTTGGATTTAGGCGGCGAGTGCCGCTGGGGTGTTGAGTTTCTCGTAGACGAGGGGTGCTTTCAAGCCGCAGTGTGAATGGCGGCGGGTGCGGTTGTAGCGGTCGAGCCAGGCA
>JANPDB010000661.1:0-1898 GCA_031431255.1 Acidimicrobiia bacterium
GCCTCAGCGGGATCGGAGACCGTCGTCGGGAGGATGCCGAGCTGGGGGTACGGAGCGCACGCACGGGGGAACATGATCACGCCCCCGCCGGCTCGTGCTTGGGCTCCGCGAAGTTCGGGCTCTGCGTTGCTCTGAGAGCAACCCAATCCCCGAACTCGTCCACCACGTCACGGTCTGTTCCCATCTCAGCGCATCGCATTCTTGTTGAAGGGTTCGAGTTCGCCCGGTCCGGGTTCACGACCGCCCATGAACGAACCGCGGAGATGGCGGCGGATGCCGCTCGGCGCGTCTTCGGTCGCCCGAGCGGCCGAGTGCCACAGATCGCTGTGATGAAGAAGCACGTCTCCGCGGTCGCAGTACAGCCCGATCTCGCCGGGAACCTTTTCGAACCCGAGGGGCATCGTGTCCGTCGTCATGCGATGGCTACCGGGCAGCACTCGGAGGAACCCGTTCGCCGGGGATGTCGCGTCGAGATGAACCGTCACGGCAATGGCCGGCCAGATGTCCGACGTCGGACGCGACTGGTGGTCGGTGTGCCACCCGATCCGGCTGTAGGTCATCCCCTGCCCGGGCCGTGCATCCTGAAAGACAACCGTTCGATCGTCGGGACGGAAGAGCCAGTGGTCCGGACCGAGAGCGCGTCCGATGATCTCCATCACGAGGGGGTCATAGAAGGCTGCGTGGGCCTCCGGCGACAACTCCTCCACATTCACGACATAGTGGACGAACGGTGGCATCGGGCCGTCGAAGTCGGCGACGAACTCGTTCCCGGCAAACCACGGATCGAGGTCACCGGAAGCCACGCGCGCTTGCAGAGCCTCCATCGCCGTCGTGAGTTCGTCCATATGTTCGTCGGTGAAGAGGTTCTTCACGATGGCGAACCCGTTGCGGTCGAGATCGGCAAGTGCCGCTGAGATCGTTTCGGCATGCGAGTTCATCGGGGGCGCATTCATGTCTCGATGACTATACGGAGGCAGTGTTTCGGCGCTGTGTCGCTCGTCGCAAGGATGTGTTTCGGCGTCCGAGCCGTCCCGCGACCACCGCGCGTCAGTCCTCCGCCACCGACCAGAATGACGAGCCCGTCACCCACCCGAGGAGCACCCGCCTTGTCCGTCATCGATGCGCTCCTTGCTGTTGCCCGGTCGGACTGGTCGGCGGGCGCTCGAGCCGCCCGTACCGCCGCAGCAGCCGAACCGGACTCGTTGCTTCCGTTGGCGCTGGCGGCCTTCCTCGACGGCGGGAGTGAAGGGAACATCTATGCCGAGCCGGAAGGCTTCGAGCGGTTCATCCAGGGCGGAGCGAATCCTGCGCTCTATGCCGCAACCATCGACGCACTTCGCGAGGTCGTGGCGAAGCAGCGGCCGACAACGTTGCTCGATATCGGATGCGGTGATGGTCGGGTCACGGCTGCGATGGCGTCCGAAGGGATCGACCTCGTCACCCTCGTGGAGCCGTCCGAAGCGCTGCTCTCCGAAGCGGTCGCGGTTTTTCAGGGATCAACATGTACGGTCTCACCTCATCAGATGACGGCCGAAGCCTTCGTCGCAGACTTCGCGAGGTCGGATACCTGGTCGCTCGCCCAGTCGACGTTTGCCTTTCACACCCTCAACGCTTCGCAACGCAATGAGGTCCTCCGGGCCCTCGCCACCCGTTCGCGATCGATCGCATTGGTCGAGTTCGACGTGCCCGACTTCGACGACGGAGGGACCGAGCACGCCCGCTATGCCGCCGAACGGTACGAGCGCGGCCTTGCCGAGTACCCGGGCGACGACACGGTGGCGCAGCGGTTCCTCATGCCCGTTCTCGTCGGCCAGTTCGACCCGGACCAGACGCGGCTCACCCACGAGCAATCAGCGCTCCGTTGGTGTGACGATCTGCGCGCATGTGGTTTCACCGCG
>JANPDB010000662.1:0-2756 GCA_031431255.1 Acidimicrobiia bacterium
AGCGCGCTGAAGTTGGACGACTGACCATTCCTCTTCCGTGTCGCGGTCGGACGCTGCTTTCGTATCTCGGGACGACAGTGCGCGTAGGTTGAAGACATGGCAACGATCCCGCAGGAAATTGAACAAGCGCAGTACATCTCGCTGTCGACGTTTCGACGCAACGGGACCGCCGTGGCGACAGCCGTCTGGTTCGCCACCGACGGCGGCAAGATCTACCTCTACAGCGCCCTCGATGCCGGCAAGATGAAGCGGGTCCGGGCGACCGGGAAGGTCACGGTCGTTCCGTGTGACGTCAAGGGCAAGGTGGCGCCCGGTGCCGTTCCGGCGACCGGGAGCGCCGTGGAACTGCCCGCCGAGCGGGGGTCCTTCGTCCACGGTCTGCTCAATCGCAAGTACGGCTGGAAGAAGCACACGATGGAGTTCTTCATGGTGATCCCGGAGAAGCTCCGCATCCGCAAGGCCAGCCCGGACGGGTTCGTCGAGATCACCCTCGATTGAGGCTTACGACCCGCTGGCACTCGTTCGCCTTTGACGGCGGGCGAGCGACTCCCGACGGGTCGCTTGCGGCTAAACGCCTCCCAGCGTCGTTGGGAGGCGTTCTGCCCCCAGGTATGGGGGCAACCTCTCTCCCAACGACGGGGATGGGCGCGCTACGGCACCGTGGTGGTGGGTGAGGCGGCGACAGCAGCTGCAGCGGCTTCCGCCGACACCGGGCTTGGGCTGCCGACGTTGTTCGTCGGGGTCAGGAACACGTTCGGGCTGGCTCCCTGCGGCAGGAAGTAGACCTGGTTGCCGTTCTTGTAGACCGCTTCGATCTGGCGGAGCTGGATGAGTCCCGGTGTGAGCGACTCGGCGATCAGACGGTTGGCCTGAGCCTCGCCATCGGCGGCGATCTTCTTGGCATCGGCCTGGCCCTTCGCTTCGATCCGTGACTGTTCAGCACGCTTCTCCGAGACCAGTCGATTTGTTTCGGCCTCGGTCTCCTTCTGCTTGCGCTCGATGGCGACACGCTGGGCGGCGGCCTCGGCACCGATGGAGGCGTTGACTTGCTCCTGGATGTTCTCGGGGAGGTAGATCTCACGGATGTCGACCGTGGCGACGTCAATGCCTTCCTTTTCGAACTTCTCCTTCAGCGCCGAGAACACCCGACTCTGGATCTCGCCGCGCTTGGTGGTGATGGCGTCCTTGGCGTTGTAGGCGCCGAACACGTCACGCATCGTCGAACGCACGGCCGGGCGAACGATGCGCTCGCGGATGTCGACCTCGTCCCGAATGGTGCGGAACAGGTTGACGGCCTCGCCCTTGTTGAGCCGGTAGTTGATCGTCACGTCGACGTTCATCCGGGCACCTTCAAGCGAGGCCACCTCGATCGAGTCGTCACCAACACGGTCACCCTCGCCGCCGGCGCGGATCATCGACGTCTGCTGCAGACGGGTCGAGTACACCTTGACCTTGCCGCCGACGGGGGAGATGAGATGCCAACCCGGGTTCAGGGTTCCCTGCACCTGACCACGGACGATCTCGACGCCGATCTCGTTCGCGTCGACAGACACGAAGGAGCGACTGAGCAGGTTGACGCCGGCCAGCACGACAACGACACCGCCGATCAGGAAACCGAGGCGTCGTGGTTTGGGGAACTTGGGGAGCTGGCTGGGGTCGATCTTGAAACCTTGTGACATTTCCGTCCTCTCGGGAACGCGGCAACGGGGGGATTGTTGCAACTAGATGTTGCAATATAGGCTCTGTGGCTGTGGTTCGCAACCAAGAGAGCTCCCGGGCGCCGAAACGACCGAAGCACCACCTGCGGGCCGCGGTGCTCGCTGCCGGTCACGAGCTTCTCATCGAACGGGGTCTGGAGGGCGGTGCCACCAGCGTCTCGCTCAACGCGGCGATCGCCCGTGCCGCTGACAACCTGGGTGAGCGGGTCACGCCGGCCTCGGTCTACGGGCGCATCTGGGAGTCACAAGCTTCGTTCCAGCAGGACGTGCTACTCGCCGCCGCGCGGGGATACCCGGACGGGGAGGAGACGCCGACCGCGGATGCCGCGTTCGGGGTGATCGCCGCGGCCGACGTCTCCACGCTGGCGTCCCGCAAGGCGGCGCTCGACGAGGTGTGGTGCGTAGCCGGCGCGGTACACGTCGGAGTCCTCGAAGCGTCGCGGAGTTGGCAACTCTGGGTCGGGGTGTGGGCGCTGACCGTCTCCACCCCCTCCACGGCCGACGACGAGGTGCTCGGCCCAGCCCTTCGCCACGGCGACGAGTCGGCGACGGCGGCGCTCCGGGACCTGCTCGCTGTGGTCATCGACCGCCTTGGCTTTCGTGCCCAGCAGCCCTTCACCGTCGACGACTTCGCGGTCGCCGTTGCCTGTCTGGCCGAGGGTTTCGCCCTGCGGGAGCGATTCGGGAAGAGACGGCGCATGGTGACGCTCCCGGCCGGCGACACACCGATGTCATGGACGCCGTTCGCTGCAGCGCTTCGTGCCCTCGCATCGGCGTATCTCGAACCGATCCCGCGGTGGAAGCTGGAACCACCGGGAGAGAGGTCGCCGCTCCGTCCGTCGGGCGCTGCGCTGCTCGCTTCGCTCGACTGCTCGCAACACGACTGACCCGGCGCGGATTGGGAGAGAGATTCCATGCCACTGGCGTGGCGCCACGACGTCATGAGAATCTTGCGGCGGGCTGGTTGTGCTCGGTACACCTTGGTGCGTGTGTGCCCGTGAGAGAGATTGAGTGAGGACCTTCCTGGCACCACGACAT
>JANPDB010000663.1:0-4462 GCA_031431255.1 Acidimicrobiia bacterium
CACGTTGAACCACGCCGACCGGACCCGTGCGGCGGTCGGATTGCCCGACGATTGGCAGATGCCGATGGTCATCACCCTCGGCTATCCCGTCGCCGACCATCCCGAGAGCCCGTTGAAGCGGCCCCGGGTCTCGCTCGACGAGTTGGTTCGGACGAACCGCTTCGCGTAGCGATGGGGATTAGGCGTCGGGGTGGCCTTGTCCGTCCATCGGCAGGCTGCGAAAACGCAAGGGTTTGCCGGCCCGTCATAGCCAGCTGGCCCACAGGATTCTGTCCACGGACGTGCTGTCGTGGAGTCAAGCGCGGTTGTGAGGAGGGGCTGCGCCGTCGATGATGGCTTCCGTCCTCCGGCGGATCGCGGCGTGTGATTCTTCCCCGTGGGGAAGGATCCAGAAACGGTCCGACTTGATCGAATCAACGACGAGCGCGGCGACGTCGGCGACTTCGCGGCCCGACTCGACGCCGGCACTCAGCAAGGCGATGAACTGGTTGCCGGCGTCACCGGTCCAGGCGGAGTCGAGGTCCTCGGGACGGTTGCGGTCGGCCTCGTGGATTCGGGTCTTGACGAACCCCGGGCAGAGGACCGACACGCCGATCGGGACACCGTCGAGTCGGGCTTCGTGCCACGTCGACTCCGACAGTGCGACCACTCCGAATTTCGACACGAAGTACGGAGCCATCAGGGGGCCGCTGACCAACCCGGCCATCGATGCCGTGTTCACAATGTGACCGGGCACGCCCTGGGATTTGAGGATCGGGAGGAACACGCGGCTTCCGTTGATCACGCCCCAGAGGTTCACGTCGAGCACCCATCGCCACGATGCTTCGCTGAGATCCTCCACCCGTCCGGTGGTCACGACTCCTGCGTTGTTGAATACCACGTGGACCCCGCCGAAGTGGTTGACCGTAGCCTTCGCCGCGGCCTCGAGGTCAGCGATCTCGCGGACATCGCAGCGCATCCCCAGCACGGGGTAGCCGGCGTTTGCGAGATCCGCCTCGGCAGTCCCAAGGGCACCCTCCTCGATGTCGGCGATGACGAGGTTCATGCCCTCCGCGCCGAGTCGGAACGCGGTTGCGAGGCCGATGCCCGACGCGCCGCCCGTGATGAATGCGGTTCGACCGCGAAGTTCGTCCATACCGAAAGCGTCACACGGCTGTCGGGCGTGTCGCCAGCCGCCCGATGCCGGCCCTCTCGGGCAGGATCGAAAAACGGGCTCTTCACACTCCGAATTCCCGATGAGTATGAATGGTAAAATAGATGGCATGATGATTACCATCGACGCTGCTGGTCGAGTCGTGATCCCGAAGGCCATCCGGGATGCGCTGGGGTTGGCCGCCGGCGTTCCGTTGGTCGTCACTTCGGACGGTGTCGGTGTGCGGATCGAACCGGCACCACAGGGTGGGCGCGTCGTCGAGGTCGGGGGCGAGTTGGTTGTCGAGTCGTCGACCGGTCGTCCCGTCTCCGACAGCGAACTACGGGAAGCGATTGATGCGGGCCGTCGCTGACACCAGCGTTATCGTCGCTGCCGCTCTGCGATCTGCGGCCGGGCATCGAGAGAGTCGAGACGCAATCCGCACATCGGAAGCGGGGGCCGCGGGGCATGCATGGGTGGAGAGCTTCTCGGTTCTCACGAGGCTTCCGCCCGATGTTCGCCTCTCCGCGGCCGATGCAACTCGGGTGCTGGGCTCGGTCGTCGGCACGACAAGGTATCTCTCCTCCCGTGAGCAACTCGGATTCACCACCTGGGTCAGCCAGAGCAGCGTGGTCGGCGGGGCGGTCTACGACGCGTTGGTCGGGTGGGTCGCACGATGTGCTGAGCTCCCGCTCCTCACGCGAGACGCGCGAGCGCTACCGACGTATCGATCGCTCGGAATCGAAACGTTCCTCATCGACCCGACCCTGGCCTGAGCGCTTCGTCGATACCGGGAGATTGCAGCCCGGGTTGCTCTCGGAGCGACCGAGGCTGCAAACTCCCGCAGCATGAAGATCGGTCTTTCCATCGGTAGCGCCTACTACGACGGCTCGAACTGGAACGACCTGGTCGAACTGGTGAAGGCCGCCGATCGGCTCGGTGTCGACTTCGCGTGGAGCGCCGAAGCATGGGGCATGGAGACGATCGCTCCGCTCGCGTATCTTGCGCCGCTGACGGAGCGCATCATGCTCGGTACGGGGATCATGCAGATCAGTGCGCGCACCCCGGCGATGACGGCGATGACCGCGCTCACGATGGCCCGGCTCACCAACGATCGGTTCTGTCTCGGGCTGGGCGTGAGCGGTCCGCAGGTTGTCGAAGGTCTGCACGGCGAAGCATTCGCCAAACCCCTCGGACGGCTCCGCGAGTACATTGAGATCGTTCGCAAGGGAATCAACGGCGAGCGCCTCACGTCTGCCGGTGAGCACTACACGCTCCCGAGACCGGGAGGCGAGGGCAAAGCCCTCAAGCTCTCGATGCCGCCCAAGCCCGACCTCCCGATCTATCTCGCCACGCTCGGCCCGAAGATGCTCGAACTCACGGGCGAGGTTGCCGACGGATGGCTCGGCACGTCGTTCATGGCCGAAGCCGCCGACCAGGTCATCCCGCACCTGCGAGCCGGCGCCGAACGTGCGGGTCGATCCCTCTCCGACCTGGATCTCCAGATCGGCGCAACGGTCGAGGTGGGCGACGATGTCGATGCGCTCATCGCGAAGTATCGGCCGGGTGCTGCGTTCACGCTCGGCGCGATGGGTTCGGCGAAGACCAACTTCTACAACGCGGCCTACACCCGCGCGGGCTGGGGTGACATGGCCGAGAAGGTCCAATCGCTCTGGGTCGCCGGCGACAAGCCCGCAGCCATTGCTGCGGTGGCCGACGAGTTCGTCCTCAAGGCCAACTTCGTCGGGACAGAAGCGATGGTGGCCGAACGCATTCGAGCCACTGCTGCGGCCGGCATCAACACCTTGCGGCTCAGCCCGGTCGGACGGAATGCCGCCGATCAGATTGCCAACCTCGAACACACCGTTGAGGTCATCCGGAGCGCTGCGAGCTAACGACGGCCGAGCCGACGCTCACGCGCAGCGATGGCCGTCCGGAGTTGTCCCGGTCAGCCCGGATCGGCGGTGAAGCCTGCCGCGGCGATGCCGGCGATGGCGACCTTCTCGTCGTTGTCGGACGTGTCGCCGCTCACCCCCACGGCGCCCACGATGAGTCCGTCGGCGTTGCGAACCAGGACCCCTCCCGGTACCGGGATGAGCGAGCCGCCGATGGCGTGCGTCGCGGCGGCCACGAAGTACGCCTGCGATTCGGCGCGTGCCATGAGCGATCGAGAACCCATGCCGAAGGCGAGCGCGCCGTGCGCTTTGCCGTGGGCGATCTCGAAGCGTTTGTTCGACGACCCGTCCTCTCGTTCGAACGCGGTGACGTGGCCGCCGCGGTCGAGCACCACGACCGAGAGCGGTTTGAATCCGGCACGGACCCCTTCGGCCCGAGCGGTCGCGATGATCGAGCGAGCGTCGTCGAGCGAGAGATCGGATCGGGTCATCGAATTAGCAGTCATATGTTCACCTAGTGCACTGAGTCGGAAGTTCCTGTTACATCGATCCTTCGGACATCGTGCGAACTACAACAAATCAGAGCACTCGATGTCACAGGAACTTCTGCGAAGATGCACTATGGAGTTCGTTGGCGGGAGGTTGTCACGATCGGTCGAGCGCCTTCCGCTCCGCCCGGCGCGCATGGAGGATCGGTTCGGTGTAGCCCGACGGCTGGTCACAGCCGGACATGATGAGGTCGCGTGCGGCGAGGAATGCAGGTCCGTCGAAGCCCGGTGCCATGGAACGGTATGCCGGATCGTCCGCGTTCTGACGGTCGACGACGAGGGCCATTCGACGCAGCGCGTCGTCGACCTGCGTTGGGGTCACGACCCCGTGGCGGAGCCAGTTGGCGACGTGCTGGGACGAGATGCGACACGTGGCGCGGTCCTCCATGAGGGCGACGTCGTCGATGTCGGGGACCTTGGAGCAACCGATGCCCTGGTCGACCCATCGAACGACATAGCCGAGGATGCTCTGGGTGTTGTTCTCGATCTCGCGTTGGCGTTGAAGCTCGCTCCATTCCGGCGCGGTGCCGAGCGGAAGTGTGAGGATGTCGTCGAGTGAGGCGGCCGGTCGTGAGCGCAGTGATTCCCGAACGGCGTTGACATCTACGCGGTGGTAATGCGTGGCGTGGAGCGTCGCCGCGGTGGGCGAGGGCACCCACGCGCAGCTTGCGCCCGAGCGAGGGTGGCCGATCTTCTGGGTGAGCATGTCGGCCATTCGTTCGGGGGCGGCCCACATGCCCTTGCCAATCTGGGCGCGACCGGGGAAGCCGCACCGGAGACCGATGTCGACGTTGCGATCCTCGTAGGCAGTTATCCACGGCTGCGCTTTCATCTGCGCCTTCGGGATCATCGGCCCGGCCTCCATTGATGTGTGGATCTCGTCGCCG
>JANPDB010000664.1:0-8176 GCA_031431255.1 Acidimicrobiia bacterium
CATCGCACCCACACCGGGGAGCAGCACCGCATCGGCGGCGGCGATCACCGACGGGTCACTCGACACGTCAACGCGCGCTCCCGCTCGTTCGAGTGCCTTCGACGCCGAGTGCAGGTTGCCGATCCCGTAGTCGATGACGACAACGTTCGGTGCGGTCACAGCACGCCCTTGGTCGACGGCACACCACCGGGCGACTCGATGCGCACGGCGTCGCGGAATGCCCGCGCCACCGCCTTGAACGACGCCTCGATGATGTGATGGGTGTTCTTGCCGCTGATCATCCGCACGTGCAGCGTGACCATGGCGGCAGTCCCCAGCGCTCGCCAAAACTCCTCGGCCAGCTGCGGGTCGAAACCCGGTTCGCCGAGCAGGAAGTTCTCCCCCCGACCGCCCGAAGGGTCGACCTCGTAGACGAGGAACGGTCGACCCGAGAGATCGAGAGCGACGTCGACCAGGGCTTCGTCGAGAGGCACGGCAATTGACGCGAAGCGCCGAACGCCGGCTTTGTCGCCGAGGGCCTCCCGGATCGTTTCGCCGAGGGCGATGCCGACATCTTCGATGGTGTGATGCGTGTCGATCTCGAGGTCACCGGCGCAATGCACGGTCAGATCCCAACCCCCGTGCTTGCCCAATTGGGCAAGCATGTGATCGAAGAACGGGATTCCGGTCGACACGTCGACAACACCGGTCCCGTCGATGTCGACGGCCACGACAATCTTGGTTTCCTTCGTCTCGCGGCGACGTTCGGCGAAGCGACGCCGTGGGGCGCCCGCGGTGCTCATGCCATCACCTCGGCCAGCGCGGCAAGGAAACGATCATCCTCTTCCGGTGTACCGACGGTCACGCGGAGGCAACCATCGAGTCCCGGCCACGACGCGCAGTTGCGGATGAGCACACTTCGGTCGACGAGGCCGCTCCACACGGTATTTGCGTCGCCGGATCGAGGCCGGAAAAGCACGAAGTTCGACGACGACGGCCAGAGCTCCACGTCGAACATCGCCAGCGCGCGTACCAACCGCTCGCGCTCGAGCACGAGCTCCTCCACGCGCGCCCGCATCTGGAGTTCGAAGCGCAACGCCAATCGCCCGGCGGCCTGCTTCATCGAATCCAAGTGATACGGCAGCACAACCTTGTCGAGCTCGGCCACGACCCACGACGGCGCGATGCAATAACCGAGCCGAGCGGCGGCCATCGACCAGGTCTTCGAGAACGTACGCGTGATGATCAGCGGCGACTCGTCGGAGAACAGCTCCTGGGCCGACCACGGGGCGAACTGCCCGTAGGCCTCGTCGACCACCAGCAGGCCCGGCAGCTCGGCGACGGCACCGAGCGCCCGCTCGATGACTTCCCTCGACTCGAGCACACCGGTCGGATTGTTCGGTGAGCACAGGAAGGTCACCGCCGGCCGATGCGATGCGATCGCGCCAACCACTTCGTCGGACACCAGACCGCCGAGGGACCGACGCCGCTCTTCGATCACGGTGGCGCCCACGACCCGGGCGATCTGGCCGTGCATGGCGTAGGTAGGTTCGAAGGTCAGCACCCGGCGACCCGTGCCGCTGAAGGTGAGCAGGATCGTCTGGAGCACCTCGTTCGATCCGTTCGCAACGAACACCTGGTCGGGCCGCACGCGGTGCATCGACGCGATGTCCTGGCGCAAGGCGGTCGCCCCACGGTCGGGGTAGCGGTGGAAGTCGATCGATCCGACCTCGTCGGCCAGGAGCTCCTGCCACTGCGCCGGGGGTGGGAACGGACTCTCGTTGGTGTTGAGCCGGACATCGACGTGCACCTGCGGCGAGTGGTACCCCTCGAGTGCCGTCAGGTCCTCACGAGCGGCCAGACGACCGGGAAGTACAAGCGCCATAAGGGGTTCAACGCTAGCGGCCGCGAGTCCGGTCCGAACCGCCGGTTCCCTCCTCGATCGACACGGGGTCCGAGCGGGCCTGGTTCGGCCAGACTGGACCGACCATGACGACACCGTCGATCAAAGCCGAGCTCTCCTCGATCGAGTCAGCACTCGGTGACCTGACCAGGCGTCTCGACGATCTCGGCCGCAATCAGCAGAAGGAGAAGGGCGGCGAGGTGCTCGGCGCCGAACTGCTCTCGGTCGAGTCGACGCTTCGCAACGGCCAGCGGCGGCTCGCCAAGATTGTCGACCGGATCCGCTGAGCTGCGCCGGCCCGATCTCTTCTTCGGCTCAGAGGCCGAACGACTTCGCCATCAAGTTGCGAACCCGGTCCTCCCGCGACCGGGAGCGGAACACCAGCATCGAGCTGACGGCGGTCCCCGTGGCCACGATGACCAGCGCCAACGAACCGACGAACTGCGCTAGAGACGATCGCCGCGGCGGAACCACGATCGGGACGAGCTTCGACCGCAGGGAATCGATTCCGACAACGGCCTGCTGGAGCGAACCCGCAATCGCTCCACGCGGTCCGTCGGCGACGAAGAGCAACGACGCCTGGCCCGAGGTTCCGGGGCGGGTGTCGGTGGTGACCCCGTCGACGCTGATGGTCGGCCTACCGGGCACCATGAACGCCGCACTGACCCCGTTCGCGTCGACCGTTCGCTCGACGCCGTCGACCCGTATGAGCGAGCGTCGGCCCGGTGATCGGAGGTCCACCACGCGGAGCGCGCGGGCGACATCGGTATCACTGGGCGCATCGACGACGATGCTGTAGGGCGCCGTCGTTGTGCCGAGGACGAAGACGGTCCTTCGCGCACCGGGCGGAACATCCACGACAACGGTTCCGGACACCGCCGGGCTTGCCGGAGCACGGGTCGACTGACCGCTTTCGGCGCGGGCGAACCGAATTTGCTGCGGTCCACCCGATACGACAATGGGCGAGGTCGCCGCAAGTGACGGCACCCCGCGGGCGCGCACCTTGTTTCCGATCCACAGCGTCATCGGCAGATCTCCGGAGAGCGCGTTCACCACCTGCACGGAACCCATGGTCACCGGCCCGGGTGTCGCCGCCACGACCGGGCTGGGCGTCGTCGCCGCAGCAACAGGCGCAACCGCCGCGGCGAAAGGCACCATCACACAGAGCGCCGCCGTGAGGGTTCGACGATCGAGACGGCACGGCATCGGGGTTTCTATCGGCCCCGTAGGCCGAAAACTTGACCGATGGGCCGGTTCGTGGGCACCCCCGGACACCGCTCCGTATCCCGCTCGGCCCTACGCTGGCGTGCCGATGGCACGACCGCGAACTCCCAAGGGCCGGGCCACGGCCCTCCGCAGTCGACTGGCCGCGCTCTACCCCGAGCCGATCTGCGAGCTGGACCATGACAACGCCTATCAGCTGATCGTGGCCACGATCCTCTCGGCCCAGTCGACCGATCAGCGGGTCAACCTCGTCACGCCGGAACTCTTCCGCCGCTATCCGGAGCCGATCGACCTGGCCAATGGCGATCTCGAGGAGATCGAGACGCTGATCCATTCGACGGGGTTCTTCCGGGCGAAGGCGGCGAGCCTGAAGAAGATGGCGACGCGCCTCGTCGACGTCTACGACTCCACCGTGCCCGGGGAAATGGACGACCTCACCTCCCTTGCCGGGGTTGGTCGAAAGACCGCCAACGTGGTCCGCAGCGTCGCTCTCGGCCTGCCCGGCCTCCCTGTCGACACCCACGTGATCCGTCTGATGGGCCGCCTCGGCATCACCGACGAGGAGGACCCGGTGAAGATCGAACAGTTCCTCAACGGGCTCATCCCGGCCGCCGAGCGCGGACCGTTCAGTCTGCGGACCATCCTCCACGGACGGCGGGTCTGCGGCGCCCGCAAACCGAATTGTGCCGATTGTGGCCTAGCCGACATCTGTCCAAGCGCCTTCAAAGCCTGACCCTCACCATGAGCACGGCCTAGCCGACATCTGTCCAAGCGCCTTCAAAGCCTGACCCTCACCATGAGCACGGCCTGGCCGACATCTGTCCAAGCGCCTTCAAAGCCTGACCCTCGCCCCGAGAACGTAGGCTCACGGCGTGGATCTCACGGTGCTGCGCACGCTGAACGACGGCGACCGCCGATCGATACAGGTCCTCCTCGACCGGGCCGCGGCAGCCGACGGCCACTACGGGCTCAACGACGAGGCGTGGCTCGACTACGTCGACGGCGCTCGGCCGGGTTTCGCCGCGGTGCTGATCAACGAGACCGGCCACGACCACCTCGTCGCCTACGGCCAGGTGACCAAGACCGGCGACGACGCCTGGGCCGTGCACACCGTCATCGATCCCCATCACCGCTTCGGTGCCGTCGGTGAGGTGAGCGCGCTGCTCGACGCTTCGCTCGACGTGATCGACCACGAGGGTGGGGGCGACGTCCACTACTGGGTCTCGCACCCGACGCCGGCCAACGACGAGCTAGCCGAACGACACGGATTGCACCGGGGCCGCGACCTCCTCGAGATGCAGGTCGACCTTCCCCTGGCCGAACGGACCGACATCGTCACGCGACCCTTCGAGCTGGGACGAGACGAGGAAGCGTGGGTGAGGGTCAACAACCGTGCCTTTGCGTCGCATCCGGAGCAGGGAGGGTGGACACTCGAGGCACTTCGCCGACGCGAGACCGAGGAGTGGTTCTACCCGGCCGGCTTCCTCCTCCACGAGATCGACGGCGAAATCGCCGGCTTCTGCTGGACGAAAGTCCACAACGACCCGGTAGCGATGGGCGAGATCTACGTGATCGCCGTCGATCCCGACCACGCCGGCAAGGGGCTCGGTCGTCAGCTCACGATTGCCGGCCTGCAGTCGCTCTCCGACCGTGGGCAACGTGTCGGCATGCTGTTCGTCGATTCCGACAACACCACTGCAGTCCGTCTCTACGAGAAGCTCGGCTTTCGGATCGACCACGTGACCCGCGCCTACGGCGCCAGCCGGCCCGGCGCCGTCTGAGGTTCGCAGCGCCGCGTAACGTGGTGCCATGACGTTTCTCGCCGTGGTGCTGGTTGCCTCCGCCGTGATCGTCGCGCTCGCGTTCGTGAACCGCAACCGATGAGCGAGCCTACCGCCGTCACCCTCGGCCGAGTGCCGCGGGCCCCGGCACCGCGTTTCCGCTTCGATCTCGGTCCCGACGACCTCGCCACGCTGCTGCCCGGCGAACCGGCATTCCGCTCCCGCCAGATCTGGGAGGGGCTCTACACCCAGGGCCGCGAGCTCGACGAGCTCACGAACGTCTCGAAGGCGTTGCGGGCCCGCCTGGCCGACGAGCCGACCCTGGCGAGCGCGTTGTCCTGCGTCCACGAGACAGCGGACGAAGGCGCGACCACCGTGAAATGGCTCTGGCAACTCCACGGCGGCGCCCAGATCGAGACGGTGCTGATGCACTACGACGATCGGTCGACGGTGTGCATCTCGTCGCAGGCCGGCTGTGCCATGGCCTGCGGCTTCTGCGCCACCGGCCAGGGCGGCTTCGAACGCCACCTCTCCGTCGGCGAGATCGTGGAGCAGGTCATCCGCGCCCGACGCCGAGCTGCCGACGACGGGCGTCGTCTGTCGAACGTGGTCTTCATGGGCATGGGCGAGCCCATGGCCAACTACAACGCCGTCTGGAGTGCGGTCGAACGTCTCCATGGCGACCTCGGCCTGTCGGCGCGCCACCTGACGATCTCGACCGTAGGCATCGTCCCCGGAATCAAGCGTCTCACCGGAGAAAGCCTGCCGGTCAACCTTGCCGTGTCGCTGCACGCTGCGAACGACGAATTGCGCGACGAACTCGTGCCGATCAACCGAACGTACCCACTCGATGTCCTCGCCGAGGCGTGCGAGGACTATGTCGACGCCACCGGTCGCCGCCTGTCGTTCGAATGGGCGTTGATCGCCGATACCAACGACCGTCGCCAGGACGCGGTCGAGCTGGCCGACTATGCCCGCTCGCTCCGGGCTCACGTGAACCTCATTCCGCTCAACCCGACGCCGGGCTTTCCGACGATCGGCACCGAGCGGGCCGGGGTCCTCGCGTTCCGCGACGAGCTCCTCGGGCGAGGCGTGAACGCCACGATCAGACAGAACCGTGGCACCGGCATCGACGCCGCGTGCGGGCAACTCCGGGCGACGCATCGAATCTGAGCGTGCTCGTCCGGCGCCGGTTGGGAATGGGCCGAGCGTCGGCTCTACGGTTGGTCAATGGCAAAGATTGCGTTTGATTCCATCGCGAACCACGTCGGCGAGCACCTTGGGTACTCGGCCTGGCACAACGTCACCCAGGAGCAGGTGAACAAGTTCGCCGACGCAACCGGGGATCACCAGTGGATCCACATCGACGTGGAACGCGCCAAGGCCGGACCGTTCGGCGGACCCATCGCCCACGGCTACCTCACCCTCTCGCTCGCACCGATCCTGCTGGCCCAGGTCCTCCAGGTCGAGGGCGTCAAGATGGGCGTGAACTACGGCACCAACAAGGTGCGCTTCCCGTCTCCTGTGCCGGTCGGCTCGAACCTCCGGCTTGGCGCCAAGCTCGCCAGCGTGGAGGACGTTCCCGGGGGCAAGCAGGTCACCGTCGAGGCCACCTTCGAGGTCGAAGGCGCGGCCAAGCCGAGCTGTGTTGCCGAGCTGGTCTTCCGCTACTTCGGCTGACCGGCACTCCGGAGAGAGCTAACGGCCGTCGTTGACGGCGTCCCGGGCGACGTCGGCAAAGAAGCCGGCGTAACCGGGGTTCAGGCGGATGGCATCCTGTGCTTTCTTGCCGGATCCGAGCTTTGCGTTCTTCCCGGCGAGCACGACGTTCTGCATGCTCGACGGGTCGATGCTGCGGGCGATCTGGGCGAGCGTGAGCACGTCGGTCGGCTTCAGGTTGGTGTCGGTGTTGGCCTGGAGGATGCGGATCCACTTCACCAGCCCGGGCGCGTCGCTCACCTCTTCGCGCAGCTTGGCGAGCGAGTAGAGCAGCAGCGAGCCCTGGTTGAAGGACCGGGTGAAGTCGCCGTTGGCCACGCCCTTGCGGTTGCGTGAGAACGCCAGGGCAGCCTGGCCGTTCATGGCGAACCAGCCCTTCTGGAACGTCGCTCCGGAGACGGTGTCGTTCATGGCAGGATCGACGAGCACGTTCACACCGCCGATCTCATCGACCATCTTCACGAAGCCGCCGAAGCCGGTGATGATGTAGTCCTCGACCTTGAGGCCGGACAGCCGGTTGATGGCATCGACGAGCTCCTTGGGTCCGCCAGTCGCGAGAGTCTCGGTGAGCTTGCGCTCTCCCTTGCCCGTCGGGACGATCGAGTCCCTCGGGAACCCGACGAGGATGCCCTTGTTGAACGCCGGATTCCACAGCAGCAGGTGGATCGAGTCAGCACGTGTACGACTGACCGGCTGACCTTCACGCGCGTCGGACCCGACGATGAGGAGCTTCAGGATCTTGTTGTTCGGCACGATCTTCGTCGTGGCCGCTTCGAAGCTCTTCTCTCCGACCAGGCTGGCATCACCCGACGCCACGTCCCAGAAGAACGGTGCCGCGGGCTTCGGGGGTCGGCCGTTCGGGGCCCGGAGCACCTTGTTGGGCGCCTTCGCTTTCGTCGTCTTCTTCGTCGTCTTTTTCGTCGTCGCGGCGAGCACCGGTCCAACCGTGAGCGCTCCGGTGAGGGCGGCAGCCATCAGCGCGAAGCCGAGACGACGTGGTGTGGTGAGAGGTCGTGTCATGAGGATTCTCCTATGGAGCCGATCGCGATCGAGATTGCCGATCGTTGGTATCGGGCATGCACCGGCGTGTATGTGTACCCCGGTGTCGGAACCATCAAACCCTAGGCGTGTGAGGATCCCGTGACGGGGACCTGAGGGCCTTGGACACCCGTGTGGGCGGATCGGCGTTCTCGGAGAACGATGGCCGGCGGGGCACATGTTCGCGGATTCGAAACGCTGCTGGCGCACGCGCCGCCGGACGAGCGTTTACCATGCCGGACGTGAGCGCAGCCTTCAACACCAACGGTCTCGATGCCTGGCGGATCCGTCCTGAGCACCCGTTCAAGCTTTCAGGCATCGATCCGGCATCGACCCCCGAAGCGCCGGGCGACCGAGCGAAGACCGATGCCGCGTCCAATGACCTGCGCAAACGCCTCAGGGTCACCCAGGACCGGTTCATGGCGGAGAAGGAACGCAGCATCCTGCTCGTCCTCCAGGCCATGGACGGCGGCGGCAAAGACGGCACGGTGAAGAGCCTCTACCTGGGCATGCATCCGGTCGGCGCCGAGGT
>JANPDB010000665.1:0-4037 GCA_031431255.1 Acidimicrobiia bacterium
CACCTGCGCCGCACCGGTCGTCCCGAATCCCCAACGGAGCCGGAGGAGGGACGGACCGAACGACAGCCACGTGAACACGATCGAGCCGGACAACCCCACGGACAGCAGAGCGCGCACCCGCGCCGCGTCTGCAACGGTGGCGCCACACAACTCGCCCAGCGTGAGCGCCGGTGTCCGACGCGCTCGATCAAGAACGCGAGGGTCGACCTCGATGCGTGTCGTCGCTGCGGCGAAGGCACCAGGCAACACCAGCCCGATCATGGCGACGAGGACGCCCCGCCAGTTGAGGGCGAGCCACGGCCCCCCGACTCCCGAAACGAGAGCACCCAAGGCGACCGAAACAAACCAGAGGGCGACGACGAGGCGGGACCTCGACGGTCGGCCACCGTGTCCAGTGGTGACACCGAGGAGCAACCCGATGGCGACGAAGCCGACAACGTCGGCGACGCCGGCGAGGGACCATGCCATGGTGAACCCGGCCGATTCGGGGACGATCGCCGCCGACGCAACGGACGTGACCGCCCACGCTGCTGCTGTCACCGCGAGCGCCGTCCACCGGGTTCGCTGCCCGGCGATCAAGGCGACCGGGATCGCCACAGCAGCGGAGAGCAGGAGTCGGAGAACAGAGGCGTTCGACGCCCCGGATTCGCCTGCGCCGAGGGTGATGCCGAGATCCCTCGTGAGGATGCTCACCAGAGACATCGAAACCCACACCGGAAGCGCGAGCGCAACCAGCGCCCACCGCGGCGGGGTCGAGCGACCGTTCTCGGCGTCCAGCCCCATCGAGCGCGCGCTCATCCCTGGACCACGGTCAGCTCGACGGACGCCGCGTGCTCGCCGATCCGATCACCGTCGGCATCGAGCGGGATCACGACAAGGACATGTCTGTCGCGGCGGGAGTCGACGGATGTGGACCGCGGGGGAACGAAATCGATGGTGAGCTCCCGTTCCTCGGTGACCCAGAGGTTCTGGCGCTCCTGGACCTCGAGGTCTTCGATCGAGGTTCCCGGCTTGATCGGCGCACGATCGAGGAACAGGGCCCACTGCGCGACCTTCGCCGGTCTTCCCTCCCACCGCACGACAAGCGGGGCGGAGGCGAAGTCGCCTTCGAACGGCTCGACGAATTGCACGACATCGTTCTGGTGAAACGAGCGGTCTTCAAGGCAACCGGTCTGCAGCAGCGATATCGCAACGGCAGCGGCGACGAGACGGGTGCGACGTCGCCTCATGATGAGCGACGTACCGCTCGAGCGCCCGGGCGCGTTGGGCGTCGACGCAGCCCTCGCTGGTTCTGCGCGGTTCGGGCGATGTCGGCCGACGCCATCGACGCGGTGACGAGTGAACCGCTCAGCGCGAGGGGAGCGATTGCGAGCACGAGCGGGTTGAACTGCCCCCCCCATGTGGCCACAAGCGCGAGCAGGCCGAACACCAGTGGCGAGACCCGGGCGTTCCTCGCCGCAATGGCACGACCCGTGCGGATCAAGAGGAATGACAGCACAGCCAGTCCGAGCAAACCGGGAGTCGCGAATCCATCGGCGGCGTAGCGCGCGGCAAATCCCGACGAGGTCCACGTCGAGTTCGACAGGGCGCACACGGCGAAGCCCGACACGAGAACCGCCCATCCGGCCATCCGCGCAAAGCGTTCATGCTGGGGCGCGCCGAAGGTCGCGGCGCTGACCGAGCCGACAAAGGGAACGAGCAGAGCGGCGGCAAAGGGAACCAAGCCGCATCGCAGTGAGTGGAGGTCTTCGACCCACCCGACATCGCCGACGATGTTCCCGGGAAGCAGTACCAGGGCATCGAGGGCGAAGAGCACCAGGCCGAGCGTCGCCAGGGAAGAAGCCCGTGAGCCGGGAAGTGTTGCCGTCGAAAGCAGGTACGCCGCACCGAGCGTGAGAACGGCGAGGCAGCCGAAGGCGAGCACCGTTCCGGCGGACCCGTGCTCGAGCCTTACGTTCGCAGTCGCGTAGACCGACCCGATGGCCGTCACCAGCAGCGCAACGCTCGTCGTCGTCCACGGAATCGACAGGCCCGCGACATCGACGGTCCGCACGGGGGGACCCGCTTTGACGGGCAGACCGGCGCGCCGCTTGGGCCGCAAACCGGCCGAAGCCTGCATGCCGGCGAGCAACGCAAGAACAAAGAAACACTCCGCGAGGTTGCCGATCAACGGAACGGTCGCACCGGCTGCTGCGCCGACGAGCATGACGAGCGAGCAGACCGCCATCATCGCCGAGTATCCGTGCTGCCAAATCATCACCGCCACGGCGAGTACGACGATGATCACGGCGATCGCGCTCGTGGGCGGGCCGGTGACCGCGTCGTTGGCGTAGCGGGCCGTCCCACCGTCGGTGGTGAACGTGAGCTTCTGCCCGAATCCGTCGTGACCAAGTCCGAAGCCGATGAGTACAAAGGCGAGGGCAACCCACGCGCTACGGCGCCGCTTCGCCCACGACAGCCCGCAGCGGTCACCGATCTCGAGCACGAGAAGGATGAGCAGCGGCGTTCCGATTGCGTGGATCCAATACCTTGGAACGCTGAGTGAACGGAGACGGTCTCCGCGTCCGAGGAGTCCACCGAGTCCGAGAACGATGTTGTCGTAGACGAGCCCAGCGAGTACGAGCAGGGCGATCGGTGCGTAGCGAAGACCGCTCGGTCGCCGAAGGCGCAGCCACTCCTTGGCGAGGAGGAAGTGGATGCCAACGATCGCGGCAAACACCGCGGGCATGAGGGCACCTCCACCCAGACGACGATCGAACCCACGGGCCGTCACCACGAACCCGATGGCGGTTGCGATGGTCGCGACGATGGCGAGGGCAGCGGGTGAGAAGCGGAGCAGCAGCGGCGAGCGGGTCGCCGGCGCGGCCGTCGTTCGACTCCGTCCCGACGCAACGTGCGCTCGATCTGGCGTCGTCGACGCGACTGCCGGTCCCGGGGTCGCCCCTCCTGGCGCCAATCCGCCACGAGCCTTGACCCCTTGGGACGACGGTGCCGCCTCACGGCGCGACCGGGAACGAAGAGCCAGCGCGATGTGGCCACCGATGAGAAGCCACAACACGGCGAAGGTGATCGAGTGCATCGGCTCCGTGCCGATGAGCGACTGGCTCACGAGGGTGAAGAGTCCGATGCCGTAACCGAGGTACGCCTGGATGACCCGAGGGTTCGAGCGAGGCCTCGGCATCCGGTACACGTAGGCACTCATCAGCCCATGAAGGATGAAGTTGACGGTGAAGAGGTTGTTCGTCGTCCACGCGACCCAATGCGGGAGATCGAGACGGGGCTCAGCCCACGCGGACGCCGTCGCGGCGATCAACCAACCGAAGGTGATCCACGCCAGACGCCGATTGAACGTCGTGACCGCCCTGACGCGCACCGCCGTTCGCACTTCGCGCGTCGGGATGCTCCAACGTCGGCGTGGGCGCCCGGCGATCGAACAAGCGCGAACGGGCCCGTCGGCGGCGTCTCCCGAGCGGGCGATCGCCGCGACGTTCGTGCCGAGGTAGGAGGCGATCACGCGCTCATCGTTCAGCACGTCGTCCGGCATCCCCTCGGCGAGCACTCGGCCCGTCTCCATGACCACGATCCGGTCGCTGAGCGAACGAACAAAGGGCATGTCGTGCTCGATCAGCACCACAGAGGTTCCGAGTTGCTCGCGCACCGTCCGGATGACGTTGGTCAGTGCCTCGGTTTCGCGTTGGGCGATGCCGGCGGATGGCTCATCGAGGAGGAGCACCTCGGGATCGAGCGCGATCATGCAGGCGATCTCGGTGATACGTCGGGTACCGGTCGACAACGTTGAAACCACCGAGTCGGCGTAGGCGGAGAGCCCGCACATCGCGAGCAACTCGTCGGCCAGTGCACGCTGCGCCCTGTCCTGACGTCGGACGCCGAGGAGAGCAGGAAGGACCCGCGTCCGATGGCGGCGCTCGAGCGACACGAGAACCGCCTCGCGGACCGTGAACGTGGAGAACAGTGCAGCGTCCTGAAACGAACGGATGATGCCGATACGGGCGCGCTTCTCGGCGTTCAACGACGTG
>JANPDB010000666.1:0-3879 GCA_031431255.1 Acidimicrobiia bacterium
TGTGGCCTTCGCTGACGGACCACAAGCCGGACTCGATCTCCTCGACGCCCTTGGTGATGATGACGTCGCCGAGGTTCAAGACTGGCACCTCTACTGGTCGACGCGAGCCGACTTCCACCGCCGCCTCGGCAACCACGACGACGCGACCGCCGCGTACTGCCGTGCCCTCACCTGTCCGACGAACGAGTCCGACCGACGCTTCCTCGAGCGGAGACTCCGGGAGCTGTGAGCCCTACGTGTTGCCCAACTCTTCGCCGATCTCTGCCACAGACCGGTTGAACGCCGGATTCTGCTCGAGGGCCTCCATCTCCTGCTGCACGACGCGGAGGATCCGGGCGACGTATTCTGCATGCCACCGCTGGCGCTCGATCTCGGCTGGGCCGTCCGGGGTGTAGGTCTCGATCTCGGAACGATCGAGGGAGCCGCGATCTGTCAGGAGCCGTTCGACGGTGTCGAGCCGTTCGCGCAACACGGCAACCTCGCCGGCAAGTGCCATCGTGATGGCCAGCACCCGCTCGACCGCGGGATCGTTGTGAAACCAGGGACGGGCACCGCGTGGCTTGGCCCCGGCGAGCGCGATCGAGTCGATATCAATCACTTCTGACATCCGGTCGCCAAACGGCACTCATTGATATGCACACTGATCATGCCGCTGGCTTCCACGCGCCGAAGACATTCCAGATGGCGGCGCGGCCGTGGTCCTCCGGTTGGCCGGTCTGATCGGAGGTCAACTCCGCCGGTGCCGCCGCACGAAAGACGACCTGGTCAGAGCGCGGGAAGCCGATCTGCTCCATGGCGTCGAACACGTCGATGTCGTGCATCTGTGACCAGAATGGCTCGTTGTTGAACCACGAATCCCAATCGCGGATGAACTGCTCGAACAGATCCATGTCGTCGGTGTACTGCGGCTGCTCCACGTGGAGCGTGAGCCCACCCGGCGCAAGCCAGGTATGCACCTTGGCGAAGAGATCGAAGAACGTCGAGCGACGCGTCTCGTGCCAGAACATGACCGTCTGGATGTAGTCGAACGACCCCGGGCCGATGCCGAGTTCACGGGCCCAGCGTCCTTCGTCCCACGTGTCGAGGAACTGCGCATCGGCCTGCACGAAGGTGACGTTGTCGATGCCGAGCGACTTCGCCCGGGCGTGTCCATAGCGGAGCATCGGCGCCCCCGTGTCGACGGCGATCACCTCAGCGTCGGGATAGGCCTGCGCCAGCGGGAGGGTGTTGTGGCCGAGACCGCAGCCGAGATCGAGGATGCGCTTCGGCGAGAACGTCGGCCAGGTCTCCCGAAGATGGGTGGCCACGGCCTTGCCGCCTCCGTCGAGCAACCGGCCGAGCGAGCCACCCGTCGTGACGAAGATGCCGCAGTCGTAGTTTGCCGCCGCGCTGACATCGTCGGGTCCCAGTTCGGTGTGATAGCTGCCGGGCATGCAGTGGTTGTCCGTGACCTCCAGGTAATACGGCACCTTCGAGGTCGGATCCAGCCGAAGAGTCGAGGCGCCCTCGTTGAGCACCTTGGCCTTGTCGTTGAGCTCGTTGATCTGGCGCAGCACCATCGAGCGGCCCGCCTGCTGACGCATCTCCATGTTCGCCCGCCGGATCGACGACCACGCCTGGAAATAGGGGTCGGCGAGCATCGCCGTCCGAGCGTCCGCGCGGTCCTCGATCGGATGACCGTGCTCGCGGGTGAACGACGGCTGTACACGACGTTCCCAGGCGATGCGGTTGCCGGGCGACAGCATCGAGATCCTCTTGGTGAGGTTGGCCAGGAAGTTGAAGCGGGCCATCTCGTCGTGGGTCGGCTCGGGCATGACCGCGTGTCGTGCGACGTGATGCCACGCCGGCACATGGGTGGCCGGAGGCGTCGAAGGGGCAACCGCAGCTTCCATGGAGGACCTCAATTGTTCGATGCAGACTGTCGCACGCCACTGACACACGGCCGTCGGTCCCGCATGGACAGCCCGCAGAGCGCCGCAACCATTGGGGTTGCACGTGCAAGGCTACCGGGCAAGCTCATGTTTCACTGAACGGGACAACGTTCCGTGCAGCGGAACCGCCACGACCGTCTCATGACTCCCACCACAACGCCACCCCTTGCCGTCGACACCCTCGTCGAGCGCTTGCGTGCACTTGCCGCCGCGCCCCTGCCGCCCGACGTCGCCACCCTGACGCGGACATACCTGGTCGACTCGATCGGTGTCGGTCTTGCCGGCACGATCACCCCCGAGAACCGTGTCCTCCTCGACGTGGCCGCCCCCTGGGAGGGGCCGGCCACCACTTCGACACTTTGGGGCCGGGCCGTGATGACCGGACCACTGACAGCAGCGATGGTCAACGCCCACTCGATCCATGGACTGGAGTTCGACTGCGTCCATGAGGGAGCCGTCCTCCACCCCTTCACCGTGGTGCTGCCAGTGCTCGCCGCCCATACCCAGCGGGTCGCCGCAACCGGGCGGCACATCAGTGGCGACCAGTTCCTCCGCGCCCTCGCCCTCGGCGTCGAACTTGCCTGCCGGCTGGGCGAAGCAGCCACCACCGGTCTGCGGTTCTTCCGTCCGGCCACTGCCGGCCACCTCGGGGCCACCCTCGCCCTCGGCTTGCTCGACGGCCGCGATCACGACCAACTCGTGGCCGCCCTCGGGATTGCGTTCGGACAGGCGAGCGGATCCATGCAGTCGCATCGCGAGGGGTCACCGCTCCTTGCCGTGCAGATGGCGTTCGCCGCCCGCAACGCCCTCTGCAGCCACGACCTTGCCGGTGTCGGGTTCACCGGACCCCGGGCCATGCTCGAACCGCCCCTCGGGTACTTCGGGCTCATCGAAGAAGCCGGCGACGTCGATCGGCTCCTGTCCGACATCGGAGGCGATGACGCCCGATGGGAGCTCCGCCGGGTCTCCCACAAGCCGTTCCCTTCAGGCCGGGCGACCCACGCCACACTGTCGACCCTACGCGACCTTCGACTCCGGCACGGCCTCTCGATCGACGACGTCGCATCCATCGAGCTGACCGTGCCGCCACTCATTCACCACCTGGTCGGGCGTGGGTCGACGTCGACGATGACCGCACCGTACGCGCGCTTATGTGTCCCTTTTCTCGCGGGGCTGCTCCTTCGAGACGGCGACCTCACCGTCGATGCGCTGACGCCCACGAACCTGGCCGACGCGGAGCTCGTGGCGTTCAGCGCCGAGCGCGTAAGGGTGCTGGTCGGTGACCCGACCATGGACCCGAATGCCTTCGTGCCGCAGCGCGTCGTGCTCACCACCACCGGCGCGCAGCGCTTCGAGGTCACCGTCACCGACACGCTCGGATCACCCACCCATCCCCTCACCCCGCAACAGCATCTCGGCAAGGCGACCTCGAACGCGGAGGCGTGCGCTCGATACGGAGGGGTTGTCGTCGACATGGCCGCTGTCGCGAAGACCGTCGAAGGCATCGGCAGGATGGGCGACATCAACGAGCTCTGGGCCATCCTCGGAGCCGACGTCAACGCAGGAGCAGCGTGATGAGTGACGGCCGCCCGACATATTACGAGTACCTCGACACCGCTCGGATGCTCGCCGAGTACCCCCTCGATTTCGTCGACCGGTACCGGTCCGTGTCGGTCGACGAACTCCGCGTGATCCAGAACGAGCGGTTCTTGCGCTGTGTCGAGACCGCGTGGCGAACCCCGTTCTATCGGCGAATCTGGGGCGGCGTTGGGGTCGAGCGCGGCGACGTCACCTCGATCGACGACCTGCCGCTGCTTCCCACCTACGACAAGAACGACCTCATGGCCTCGGTCGAGCGCCACCCGCCGTTCGGTGACTATGGCACGCTCGTCGACACACCTTCTGCGCGCATACCACCCGTCATTCTGCACACGACGAGCGGAACGAC
>JANPDB010000667.1:0-16586 GCA_031431255.1 Acidimicrobiia bacterium
TCCGTACACTGGTGCGCGAATGCGGTGTCCGGTTCGGGGTTGCCGCCTCGAAACGGTGTGGCAGAAGGGGCAGACGTGGGGAATGTGGTGACGGCTCGGGCGGCGATCGTGCGATCGTCCGTCGTCGGTATCCTCCGCGCGCTGTACCCCGACCGCGATGCGGCCGCTCTGTTCGACCGACTGTGCACGGTGAGCGAACGTGCGGCCGCGGCGCGGACGGCGGAGTTGCTCGACCGCGACTGCGCCGCCGAGCTGGCGCCCGACTGGTTTCAATCCAACACGATGGTCGGCTACGTGGCGTACGCGGACCGGTTCGGTGGTGATCTCGGCGGTGTGGCCAAGCACATCGACTACCTCGAGGAGCTCGGGATCACCTATGTGCATCTGATGTCGGTGATGCGCCCACGCGACGGCGAGAACGACGGCGGGTACGCGATCGCCGACTATGGAGACATCGACCCTCGTCTCGGCACGATCGATGATCTACGCGCGCTTATCACCGACCTGCACGAACGGGGCATGGCGGTGTGCATCGATCTCGTGATGAACCACACCGCCGACTCGCACCCGTGGGCCCTCGAGGCGATGGCCGGCGACGAAGCAAAGCGCGCATACTTTCTTACCTATCCCGACCGGGTCGAGCCGGATCGTTGGGAGCGCAGCCTTCCTGAGGTGTTCCCGACCATGGCTCCGGGCAACTTCACGTGGAACGACGTGATGGGTCGATGGGTATGGACGACGTTCAACTCGTTCCAGTGGGACCTGAACTACGCCAATCCCGACGTGCTCGTCGAGATGCTCGACATCATGTGCTTCCTGGCGAACCTGGGTGTCGACGTGCTGCGCCTCGATGCGGTGGCCTTCACCTGGAAGCGGGTCGGCACGAACTGTCAGAACCAGCCGGAAGCCCATCTCATCGCTCAGGTGCTCCGGGCCATGTTGAGTGTCGCCGCGCCGGCGACGATCCTGCAGGCCGAAGCCATCGTCGGTCCCGACGACCTGGTGCACTACCTCGGTGCCTACGGATCGCGTCAGCGTCGCGAATGCGAGCTCGCCTATCACAACCAGCTCATGGTGATGGGGTGGTCGGCGCTCGCCGAGCAGAACGTCCGGCTCGCGACCCAGGCGCTTTCGCGCATGTCGCAGATCCCGTCGTGGGCCACGTGGTGCACCTATGTGCGTTGCCACGACGACATCGGCTGGGCGGTGACCGACGAAGACGCCGGGCGGGTCGGGCTGTCGGGAGGTGCGCACCGCCGCTTCCTCGCTGAGTTCTACCGCGGCGCGTTCGCCGGGAGCTATTCGTCCGGTGTCGCATTTTCCGCCAACGACGACACCGGGGACGAGCGCACGAGCGGATCGGCCGCGGCCCTCGTCGGGATCGACAGCGCTCGTCGTAGCGGTGATCTTGTCGCGTTGGATCTCGGAGTTCGTCGCCTGCTGATGCTCTACGGGTTGGCGTTCTCCTTCGGCGGCATACCGCTCGTCTACATGGGCGATGAACTGGCGTTCGCCAACGACCATACGTACACAGACGATCTCGCCCATGCGGCGGACAGTCGATGGATCCACCGGCCGATGATGGACTGGTCCGTCGCCGAACGACGTCGGGATCCGAGCACGATCGAGGGTCGGGTCTTCGCCCGGTTCCGACGGCTCGCCGCGGCCCGTGCCGCCACGCCAGAACTCCGTTCGGGCGGAACCATCGAGGCATTCTCGACCGGCAGCGATCGGGTGCTCGGCATCCGCCGTTGGCACCCGCTGCAC
The DNA here is from genome assembly GCA_031431255.1 of Acidimicrobiia bacterium. GTDB lineage: Bacteria > Actinomycetota > Acidimicrobiia > Acidimicrobiales > JANYDT01 > JANLQX01. The sequence continues at coordinate 1,768 of JANPDB010000667.1, forward strand.
GGCCCGGTGCTCGTCGTTGCCTCGTTCTCCGCCGAGACGGTGACCATTGCTCCGGTCGGTCCGGCGCCGGCGGGAGATGTGTGGTTCGATGCGCTCCACAACGAGCGGGTCCGCGGTGACGTGCCGCTGTCGCTGAGTGGCTACGCGATGCGCTGGCTGGTCGTCGCTCCCGAGCACGCTGTCGTACCCGCTCCCGGTCCACGCTGATCTCTACGGTTGGGCCACCCGCGGGTTCCGGCGCATCCGGGCCGGTGCGGTCTCCTCCGGTTGTCCGGGTCGCTGTGCTGATGGCACGTCGGGGCCTTGGCGGACTCAGGGTTGGCCGGGCCGCGGTGTTGCCGGTGCGGCGGGCCGGTGCGGTCTCCTACGGCTGCCCGGGCCGCTGTGCTGTTGGTGCGTCGGGGTCTTGCTGGACTCAGCGTTGGCCGGGTCGCCATCCACGGGCCCGAAGGGCGTAGGTGCGTTCGGCGTACCGGGCGTCGTCGCGCCACAGGCGCGAAGCCATCGCGGCGATGATCGGCCTCGCGACCGACGCGCCCTTGAGCATCGTGGCGAACCCGGGTCGGTCGCTCGTTGCGAGCGTCGCCTCGATGACTGCCGTGCGAGGAGCCACCCCGGGCGCAGCGTGCACCATCGGCGTGGCGTGGGTTTCGACAACGGAGCCGGTTCCTTCTCCACCGGTGATCGTCATGACAACTGTTCGCGGATCCGGGCAGTCGAATCGGGCCTCCACCTCGATACGGTGACGTGGCGTGACCCGATAGGCCACGCGGAGGTCGAGTGCGTCGGCGGAGGCGGCCAGCACTTCGAGCGAGGCGAACGCGTATGGATGGAAATGGACGCCGTGCCACGGGTCGAGCCGGTTGGCGAGCACATCGGCCGGTTCAGACGTGACCTCGCGACGGATCACGGCATCGAGAAAGCGATCGGGCCGTTTCGTGATGATCGGCGCATCGGTGTTGTCCTCTGCGCCCCGATGGAGTTGGATCCACACCAGCACTCCGTCGTCGTGGACGGCCAGCGGCGACCACCGGCCCTGACCGTCAACCCGTTCGTCGGCCCGGGCCGGCAGCGCCAACCCGTGCCAAGGACACACGAGGTGGCCGGCCGCGTCGACCTGTCCGTCGGCAAGATGCGCGCCCAGATGGGGACACGCCGCCGGAGCCGCAGCGACTCCGTGATCATCGACCCAGCTCACCAGCTCGACGCCGTCGACGGTGTGGCGCTGCGGTCGGGTCGATCTGGTGCGAAGGGTTCTTCGGGACCCCAGCACGAACCACCCGCCGCTCGGCTTGGCCAGCGCGCGCCCGAGTGCCGACGCGATTGCTGGCGCACTGGCCCGCTTCCAGTCCTGCGACGGCGCGGCGATGGCACGACGATTCACTGCTTCTCACGGTACGCCTGCCGACGCCTGGGCACGAATGGCTGGCTAAAGGTCGCCACCGTGACGGACGACAGTAGGTATGCGTTCGGAGTTTTCCGACGAGGATAATGTCGGTGGGCTGCCCTGTCGTCGAGCGCGTAGCCGGAGCCTGGGGAACCCTCCAGGACAACTCGTAGATTGCGAACATCATGAACATTCTCATCACAGGGACCGACGGCTATCTCGGTTGCCTGGTTGCTGGCCAACTTCTTCAGCAGGGACACCAGGTCGTTGGCCTCGACACTGGCTATTACCGCGCCGGATGGCTGTACAACGGCCTGGCGCGCTCACCTCAGACGATGGTGAAAGATCTTCGAGCCGTCACACAGGACGATCTCATGGGCATCGATGCGGTAGTCCACATGGCCGAGTTGTCGAACGATCCGCTTGGTCAGCTGTCGCCGACCATCACTTACGACGTGAATCACAAAGGGAGCATTCGGCTGGCCGAACTCGCCCGCGCAGCGGGAGTCCGGCGTTTCGTATACATGTCGAGCTGCTCGGTCTACGGTGTCGCCAAATCGCCGTTCGTCGATGAGACGAGCGAGGTCGACCCTCAGACGGCCTACGCCGAGTGCAAGGTCCTCGTCGAGCGCGATTTGGCGCCAATGGCTGACGAGACTTTCGTGCCGACGTTCTTGCGAAATGCAACGGCGTTCGGCGCCAGCCCTCGGCAGCGATTCGACCTCGTTCTCAATAACCTGATGGGTCTCGCGTGGACGACCCGGAAGATCACGATGATCTCTGACGGGACCCCGTGGCGGCCTCTCGTCCATGCGCTCGACATCGCCAAGGCGATCAGCTGCGTCTTGGCGGCGCCAGCCGATGCGGTTCGCGGACAGGCGTTCAACGTTGGCTCGAACGAGCAGAACTATCAAGTCCGGGATATTGCGACGATCGTTGCCGAGACCGTTCCCGGCTGCACTCTGAGCTTCGGCGACGGCACGGACAACAGGTCCTATCGCGTCAACTTCGACAAGATCCACGGAGCGCTCCCGGAGTTCAGCTGTGACTGGGACGCGCGCCGCGGGGCAGCACAGCTCGCCGAGATCTTTGCGCGGATCAACCTTGATCGGGAAACGTTCGAGCATCGCGGATTCACCCGCCTCAAGCAGCTTGAGCACCTGCTGGAGACAGGCCAGATCGACGCAGACTTCTTCTGGAGAAGCCCGGGCGAGGTTGCAGCGTGACGACACCCATGCTCGGCGAACGTTTCATGTGCTTGCACGAAGCTGGATTGAGCCACGTCGACACTCCGACAGTCCGGCGCTCCTTGACTCCCACCAACCGCACGGCAAGCCGGCAACAACTGCCGGCGTTCGCCCTCCGGCCCTTTTGACGTGGCCTGCCCACCACGGGCGGCGTCGGGCCAAGTGAGCGAACCGCAGAACACCTGGAGCATTCGATGATTTTCACCGAAACCTGCCTGCACTCGGCCTTCGTGGTCGACATCGAACCGCGAGAAGACGAACGAGGGTTCTTCTCCCGATCGTTTTGTCAAGAAGAGTTCGCTCGCCACGGGTTGAAGGAAACGATTGCGCAGGCGAACATCTCCTGGAACTCGAAGGCTGGAACTGTCCGGGGCATGCACTTCCAGGCGCCACCGGCTGCCGAAACAAAATTCATCCGCGTCACGCGGGGGGCGCTCTTCGATGTGATCGTCGATCTCCGACCTGAGTCCCCGACCTTCGGCAAGCATTTCGGAGTCGAACTCTCCGCAGACAACCACCGCGCCCTCTATGTGCCGGAGCGTTTTGCCCACGGCTTCATGACCCTCGAGGATGACACCGAGGCGACCTACCAGGTGGGTGAGTTCTATACGCCCGGAGCTGAGGGGGGCCTTCGGTTCGACGACCCGACCCTCGCAATCGTTTGGCCGAGGGCCGCCGCCGTCGTTTCCGGCAAGGACGAACAGTGGCTCCCATTCGAGGCCCAGCGCGCCACGATTTTGTCATCAATGAAGAAGGTCTGAGTCGTGCACATCGTCGATACCGCTCTGCAGCGTCGAGTCCGTGAAGGCAACCCGATTCGGGTTGGTCTTGTCGGCGCAGGCTTCATGGCGAAGGGCCTCGCCCATCAGATAGTCAACTTCACCCCTGGCATCGAGGTGACGGCGATCTACAACCGCACGTTGTCGAAGGCCGTGGATGCGTATCGCTTCGCGGCCGACGATCTCGAACCGCTGTCGGCTACATCGCAGAAGTCGTTCAACGCAGCGGTCTCTGCCGGAAGTCCCGTTGTCACCGACGATCCTTTCCATCTGACCCGTTGTCCGCAGATCGACGTGCTCGTCGATCTGACCGGCGCTGTGGAGTTTGGCGCGATGGTCACGATGGACGCTATTGCCGAGCGTAAACACATGATTTTGATGAACGCCGAACTCGACGCCACGATCGGCCCGATTCTGAAGACCTATGCCGACAAGGCCGGCGTGATCGTCTCAGCCTGTGACGGAGACCAGCCCGGCGTGCAGATCAACCTCTACCGGTTCGTGAGAGGCCTCGGACTGATCCCGCGAGTGCTTGGGAACATCAAGGGCCTGCAGGACGAATACCGCACACCTACGACGCAAGCCGGATTCGCTGCCCAGTGGGGACAGAACCCGGCAATGGTGACGAGCTTCGCTGACGGATCGAAGGTGAGCTTCGAACAAGCCGTCGTTGCGAACGCGACCGGTATGACGGTCCATCGTCGCGGGATGCTTGGTCAAGATCACGACGGGCACGTCGACGAACTGACGACGAAATACGACCTTGATGAATTGCGTTCGCTCGGGGGCGTCGTCGACTACGTCGTGAAGTCACGGCCAGGGCCGGGCGTCTTCTGCTTAGCCGAGCACACCGACCCGAAGCAACGCCACTACCTGAACCTGTTCAAACTTGGCCCTGGCCCGCTGTACACCTTCTACACGCCCTATCACCTGTGCCACCTCGAGGTGCCGAACACGATTGTCCGGGTGAACGATTTCGACGACGCCACTGGCGCTCCGATCGGTGGTCCGTTCGTCGAGGTGTGTGCCGTTGCGAAACGAGACCTTTCGGCAGGGGAGATCCTCGACGACTACGGCCACTACATGACCTACGGACAGGCCGCCAGCACCGCAGAGATGACGGCGTCGGACTACCTTCCGGAGGGGATCGTTGAGGGCTGCCGGCTTCGGCACGATGTGGCCAAGGACGCAGTTCTGACCTACGCCGATGTTGTGCTGCCGGAAGGTCGGCTTGTCGACCGACTTCTCACTGAGCAACGGACGGCATTCGCCCCATCTCCGAGGCCGGCTTAGCCGGGTTCTCGGGATGGCGTGATGCGTCCGCGGAACTTGAGCCGCAGGACGACCTACCTCGCAACACCCAGGAGCCTCTGCGGTCTACTTCCTCTACGGGTTGGTCGTCGACGGAGTGCGCACATGGGACTGCGTTCGGTGCGCGACGCCGACGTCTCATTCGCAGTCGGCGTTTCGCTTTGCTTGGCGCTCTGCTCGCGGTGCGATCGGCATGCATCCCTTCATGCCTCTCGGCCTAACCTTCGACGTTGACGATGAAGGTGCCCGACCTTGAATCGCGCGACTCACCCGGATGGGTCAGCCGACTCTTCCCGGAGAGGCATGCCAAGGTGAAGCATGAGGCGGTCCCCGGGGAGGCGGCGGAGCCTCAACCCGGGGACCTCACCGGAGCAGGTGGCGGGAACCTGAACCGGTGTGGTCCGTATGGTAGGTGAATCACCTACGCAACGGGAGGGTGGTCGTCAGGAACGAGGCGCAAGCTCAGCGAAACCCGACACGGCGGCCAACGTCGTCACCGAACGGAGGTCGGCCGTCGTGGTCGTCGCCAACCGCAGCCGGCGGAGCTCGCCACCGCGAGTGCAGGCGAGGACGAGGTCGCCTGTCGTCGTCCATGAACCGAACCGGGCGCCGCAGTCCGGTGTCGTCCAGCGTCGGGTCTCGCCGTCGGCCGTGACGCCGATCAGCTCGTCGGTGCCGCGGCTGATCACGACCACGTCCGGACCCGTTCCGGCGGAAGCATCCGGGCGGACGATCACATCGGACGGGGTCGTTCCGTCGAGTGCGATCCGGCGAACGAGGGAGAGCCGGCCGTTGTCGAACGTCCACCAGGAGACCCCACCCCGCAGTTCCTCGAAGACGACGAGGGTGAAGGGATCGGCGAAGGCTGCGGTACGCGGTCCGGTGCCGGGAGGGAGTCGCTCGGTGCGAAGCAGGCCGAGCGTGCGGGCGTCGAAGACATGGAGCGCGTCCGCGCCGAGGTCGGCGACGACCACGTAGCGATCGTCGGTTGAGACGGCGCTCGAATGCGCATGGGGACCCCGTTGCCGCCTGGGGTCGGGGCCTCGCCCGCCAGGGAGCCGGACACGTTGTACTCCCGTTGGCACGCCTCGCTGGTCTAGAGCGACCCGGGTGACGGTGCCGTCGGTATAGCCGGAGACGAAGGCCGTTCGCCCGTCGGAGTCGAGGGCGATGTGGACCGGACCGGTCCCGGTCGCCGCCCTTCCCAGCTCCCGCCATCCCGTCGCCGTCGACGTGATGGCGACCAGCACGCGATTGGCGGGTCCCGATTCCTTCGTTACGTAGAACACCGGAAGAGTCGGATGGGCGGCCACATACGTGAGCCCCGAGAGCCCGCCAACGGTGGCCGACGCGGTGCCATCCGCCCCGAGGCTCAGCGGGCCGGCCGCTCGGGGTGAGACGGCGAGGATGCCAACCGCCGACGTCTCGGCGGGCGATGCGCAGGGAGCGCTCGGTGCCGCGAACCCGGCGGACGTCAGGCAGATGGCTCCGACGAGGATCGTCCGCGCCACTACGCGCACCATCAGCGTGCCCGGAGGCTCACGATGATGTTGTTGCGGTCGTCGGCGACGAGCAGGGAGCCGTCGGGCAACGGGATCACGCCGACGGGTCCGCCCAGGTTCTGGGTCTCACCGTCGGCCAGGCCCTTCTCACCCCAGTCGTCGATCACGCTGATGGGCTCACCGACCGGACGGCCCTGCGCATCGACGTCGAAGGCAAGGAGCCGATGCCCGGTGTCGCGGTAGCCGTGGAGGGACACGATCAACCGGCCGGCGAACGGCGCCGGGGCATTGGGTCCGGTCCAGTAGGTGAGCCCGAGTGGCGCGCTGTGCGCCGGCAGAAGCCGGAAGGGCTTCGTCGTCTTGGCACACGCGTACGAGCGGAACTCGGGCGACGCGATCGCGTTGTCGTAGCAGTGGGGCCAGCCGTAGTCGTTCACCTTGGCGCGATCGAGCACGTTCAGTTCGTCGTGCGGGAGCGTCTCGTCGTCGAGCTTCGGATCGGCCGCGGTGATGTCATCGCGCGAGTTTTCGACCTGCACCAGCGTCCCCGAGCGGTGCTCGGCCAGGCCCATCGAGTTCCGCAAACCCCGGGCGACGAGTGTCCACGCGCCGACCCGGCCTTCGGGCCACGTCATCGCGTAGCGGCGGACCACCGCCACGGCATCACGGCCCACGGCTGACGGACACGCGGTGCGACCTTTGGACTTCTCGCAGTTGTTCGTGTCGGATCCGAGGCTGACCAACAGCGAACGATCCTGGGTGAAGAGGAGCTGCGTGAGCGGATGAAGACCGCGAGCGGGAAGTCGGGGGGTCGCCGATCGTCCGCCGATCACGTCTTCGCGTGTCGGCTTGTCGACCGTCGGGTCGAAGCGGAACACCGAGCCGGCGACCCCGACATAGGCCTTGTTATCAGGGCCCAACGCCAAGCCGAACGGACGGTCGAGGCCGGAGAACACCACGGTGCGTCGCCACGCTCCTGCGCTGTTTCGGTCCAGACGGGAAAGCCGGCCCTGGCCCTTCGTCCAGCTGAACTCGGTCACGAAGATCCGGGCGTCGCTCAAGGCCAGGAGTCCGCGGGGAGCGCGGAGTCCGGACGCAACAACGGTCATTTTGAGCGAGGGATGGATGCGCACGTCAAGCGTTCCCGGCCCTTCGGCGGAAGCTGCCCCGACCTGAACAGCGACAGCCATCACTGCGCCTGCCAACGCTGCAGCTGCGGTCTTGATCACGCCGGCCTCCCGACGAACGTCACGCCGGGTCCGCCCTCGCTCGACCATTCGCCCGCAGGGCTGCGCAGCAGCGTCGTGGTCGACGGCACGAGGGCAAGTGCATTGGATCCGGCCAGCCGCAGGGTACGGGCCCGCCGGTCGGCGAGCCAGGTGTCGCTCCCGGGCAGGATCGCCAATTCGGTGACGAGCCCCAGGCCAATGGTGAACGCCCCACCGCGGGGATCGAGCATCGGATCCCCGAGCGCAGATGCGGCCTCGCCTTCGGCGATGATCGGGACGCCCCGGGCGAATGCGGCAAGCACCGCCGACCAGGCGAGCGAACCCGACATGACCGATCGCAGGTGAAGTGGCTGACCGCCCGTGAACAGGAGTGCCTCGGCCGACGTGATCACGGCCACGTGCTCGGGGTCGTTCGCGTCGTGGCGGGTGAGCACGCCGCTCGTGACGACCGTGACGCCTAGTGGGGCGAACCACTCCTGCGCCGATGCCGTGGCCGCTGCGGGGCCCTCGAATGCTGCAGCGGTCGCCACGACGGTCAGCGTCTTTGCCGCGCCGAGGACGCGCCTCGCGACGTCCTGGCTGGCCAGCCACCCCGAACCTCCGTGAAGGGCGAGCCATCCGGTCGTTGGTGCGTTCACCCGAGCCTCCTTGTTGATGCGTCGCGGACTTCACGCACGGCCGCGTGGCCGGCGTCTCGACTTGCGGGACGTTAGTGCCTCGCGTCTACGGTTCCCTGATGGCAACAGCACACGAGACCACCGCGACATCCGAGGAGTCGGCGCAACCGTCGGGCTTCCGAACGGTCGGAATCGTCGGCTCCGGCATCATGGGCGCGGGCGTGGCCGAGGTTGTCGCCCGGGCCGGCTTCGACGTCATCGTCGCCTCGCGGAGCCAGGAACGCGCCGACGAAACTGCCGCGTCGTTCGCATCGTCGCTGAACCGCCAGGTCGAGCGGGGCAAACTCACCCTCGACGAACGTGACGCTGCGCTGGCCCGCCTGTCGACGACCAACGACATGCACAACCTTGCGGCATGCGATCTCGTTCTCGAGTCGATCGTCGAGGACCTCGAGCGCAAGCGTGACGTCTTCGGGGTGCTCGACGAGGTGTGCCAACCCGGTGCGATCCTGGCCACCAACACCTCGACGCTGCCGGTGGTCGAGCTCGCCATGCGGACCAGGCGACCCCAGCTGGTGTGCGGGATCCACTTCTTCAACCCGGCGCCGGCGATGTCACTCGTCGAGGTGGTCAACCAGATCACCGCCGCGCCGACCACCGTCGCCCGGGCCCAGGCGTTTGCGCGTGAGTGCGGGAAAGACCCGGTGGTGGTCAAGGACCGGGCCGGATTCATCGTCAACGCCCTGCTCTTCCCGTACCTGAACAACGCAGTGCGCCTGCTGGAGAACGGCGTCGCCGGCCGCGACGACATGGACAAGGCGATGAAGGGTGGCTGCGGGTTCCCGATGGGTCCGTTCGCCCTCCTCGACCTGGTCGGCATCGACACGAGCGTGGCCATCCTCGAAGCCCTCTTCACCGAGACCCGTGACCCTCACGTGTCACCCCAGCCGCTGCTGCGTCGCATGGTGACGGCGAACATGCTCGGACGCAAGACCGGCGTCGGGTTCTACGACTACCCCAAACGCTCGTAGCCGTCGGTTCGGTTTGGTGCCGGCGTCGATCGGCGTGGTCCGACGCGCCGGCGCCCCAGCTCGAGTCGTTCGTGCCGCACATCGGCGTGGTCGTGCCGCACATCGACCCCAAACCGCTCATTTTCGCCGACAAAACGCCGATGTGCGGCACCGGACCCGTGATGTGCGGCAGAGCAGGTTGGATGTGCGGCGGTAGTGGCCGGACACGACGGTCCGATGCCGCAGTATCGTCGACCGGGCGATGGAATGTGGTCACTGCCGGTCGGAGAACCCCGCCAACTTCCGGCACTGTGGATCGTGCGGACAGCGCCTTGCGGCAACCCCGTGCGATGCGTGCGGCTTCGTCACACCCGTGCCTTTCTCGTTCTGCGGGAACTGTGGGACCGCCCTCGACCTTCATCGGGCCAGTTCTCCGGAGGAGCGCCGCCTGGTCACCGTGCTCTTCGCCGACGTCGTCGGCTTCACCAAGCTCGCCGATGACACCGACCCCGAAGACATTGCGAGGGTGATCGACGCGGCGTTCCGCCAGCTCAGCGATGTCGTCGCCGACCATGGCGGCACCATCGACAAGTACATCGGTGACTCGCTCATGGCGGTGTTCGGACTGGCCCAGGTCCACGAGGACGATGCTGAACGCGCCGTCGCCGCAGCGCTCGCCATGCAGCGGACTGATACCGGGCTCGGCTTCGCCATCGGGGTCAACACCGGCGAGGTCATGGCCACCGCGCTGGCCGGCGGGTCGGTCACCGTGATGGGTGATCCAGTGAACGTGGCCGCCCGGTTGGAGAAGGCCGCCAAGGAGGGCGAGGTGCTGGTCGGCCCGGTGACGTATGAGCTCACGGCGAGCCGCATCCACTACCGCGATCGCCCGCCGATGACGCTGAAGGGCAAGCGTGAACCTGTCGAGGTGCACCAGGCCATGTCGTTGCGGGCCCAGAGCCTTGCGGTGACGGCTGACGTCGTGCCGATGGTCGGCCGCGTCGAGGAGCTCGACTTCCTGCTGTCGCAGTGGAAGCGGGCGGCGTCGCTTCGTCGTCTCGGCACGGTCTTGCTCACCGGCGACGCCGGGATCGGCAAGACGCGACTGCTCGACGAACTCATCGACCGGATCGGCGACGAGGCCCTTGTCATCAGGTCGTCGTATCCCCCCTACGGCGGCGCCGGAGGAGTGCGGGTCGGTGGCGACCTCCTTGCCCAGCTCGGCCCGAGCACCGATGAGGCCATCGACCGACGTGTTCGCTCGCTGGGCGGCGACATCGATGCGTCGCTTCTCGACATCGACCCGGCGGCGCTGCGCAAGGAACAGGTCTGGGCCCTCCGTCGCCTCGCCGAGATGCGCGCCACGGAGCGACCGATCCTGGTCGTGATCGAAGACGTCCACATGGCGTCGACCAGCATCGAGTTCCTCACGAGCTTCATCGCCCAGGTGATCGATCTTCCGATGCTCGTCGTGCTTGCCGGCCGGCCGGAAGGTCGTTGGCTGACGAGCTTCTCCATGGCCAGCACCTTGCGCCTGCGCGCGCTCACCCTCGAGGGTTCACGGATCCTCGCCCGGCTCTGGCAGCCCGAGTCCGAACCCGACCCAGCGTTGTTGGCGTGGGCGGCCGGCAACCCGTTGTTCCTCCGCGAGCTCCTGGCGTTCGCCGCTCTCCATGGGCCGGAGTCGGTGGAGCGCCAGCAGTGGCCGGTGAGCCTGCGCGCCGTGCTCGCCGCGCGCCTCGACACGTTCACTGCTGCGGAGCGGGCGGCGCTGCAGGACTTCGCCGTGATCGGTGACACGGCCACGGTGGAGCAGTTGGTCGCGCTCGGAGGATCGAGCATCGCCGAAGGAATCAGCGGGCTGACGAACGCCGGTGTGGTGCGGCACCGACCAGACGGCACGTTGCGCATCACCGAGCCGCTCCTTCGAGAAGTGGCGTACGAGACGATGCCCCGCACCATTCGCGTGGAGCGGCATCGTCGCATGGTGGACCTGTCGACCGATCTCGACGATCGTGCCCGACACCTAAGCCGGGCGAGTGAGCAGGCGCCCGAGGACGTCGAGCTCCGGGCTCGGGCCGCCGAAGCGCTCGCCGCAGCCGGGCTCGAGGCGCTCAACCGCTCGCGTCGTCCCGAGGGCATCGCGTCCTTGCGGCAGTCCGTCGCGCTGGGTCAGCGTGATCCGCACACGCTGCTCGAGTTGTCCCGAGCGCTGATCGAATCGGACAAGGGCGAAGCACGACGGCTGTTGGAGCTCTTCCCCGAGCCGAGCGGTGATCCACGTATCGATGCCGAACGGGTTCTCGTACGCGCCAACGCCCTGACCGACGACGACCTCCCGGCGGCGCTCGTGGCCTTCGATGACGCCGCAGAGCGGTGGTCGACGATCGGTGACCGCGTGAAGGAGGCCTGGTCGCACTCGAACAAAGGTGTTGCACTTGCCCTCGGCGGGCGGATGGGGGAGGCCGACGGCGAGTTGGTGAGGGGGCTCGAGTTGTTCCGAGCCGAATCGAACCGCTCTGGCGAGCTGGCCACGGTGAGCTTTCGGGCCCTGGTTCGACCCGATCACCCCGATGTCGAGACCTGGCTGCAGGACGGTTTGGCCTATGCGCTCGAGCTCGGTGATCGGTCGAAGCACGTAGCGGCCCTCACGGCCCTCCAGTGGCACAGCTTCCTGACCACGCGCCTCGGCGGGTTCGTCGAAACGATGACGGCTCGCTCCTGGATCGACGAGCACCTTGCCCTGACGAAGTCGCTGGGTTGGACCGATTCGATGTTGCAGGGTCTCTGTCTGAAGGCGAGCCTCCTGCGCAACGACGGCGACGTCGTCGGTGCCCGAGCCGCTGCCGAAGAAGCGCATGCCGTAAGCACGCATAGTTCTTCGGGAGAGCGGGCGCTGCTGGCGGCCGTCGATGCGTCGCTCGACCCGGGACGGCCGTTCCGGCCGATCGACGGGATCGACCCGTTCTCGTCGTTGGCCTCCGTGATTCAAATGGAGACAGCGCTGTTCGAGGGTCGCTTCGGTGAGCTCCGCGAGGCGAACTTCATTCCTGGACACGACGGGCTCGGCCGCCATCAAGCCATCGTTGGATACGTACCGGCGGCGGCGGGTCTGGCGTCGATCGGTGACCTCGACGGTGCCGAGCGCTTGGCCAGCCTGGTGATCGACTCGGCCAATCGCTCACGTCGTGAGCTGCCGAGGATCGCTGCCGAGGCCATCCTGGCGGAGTGCCGTATTCGCCGTGGTGATCTCGTCGAGGTCGCGGCGCCGACGGTGGGCGGGCTCGCCGGAGCGCTCGTGCTCCGCGCCCAGGCGTGGGCGGAGGTGCCCGGGGCGCATGAAGCGTTGGCCGCGGTCGCCAGCCGCCTCCGTGCGCCGGGGTTGATTGCCGACATCGACGAAATCGTCGGTGCGATTCGTTGAGCGCCGTTCGTTGAGCGCGAAAGGAACACCGGCGACTCAGGTGGCATCCGACGCGGGGGTTGCGTACACGCTGCATTCCTACGACCATGACCCGGGCGTCGCGTCCTATGGTCTCGAAGCAGCGGAACGAATGGGTGTGTCGCCGAAGCGTGTCGCGAAGACGCTTGTCGCGTCGGTGAGGCGAAATGCCCGACCGGAGTTGGTCGTCGGTGTCGTGCCGGTCGACGGGCAGCTCGATCTCAAGGCACTCGCCGCGGCCCTCAGTTCGAAGCGCGCTGACATGGCGCCTCCGAGCGCCGTGGAGCGCTCGACCGGTTACGTGCTCGGGGGTGTGTCTCCACTCGGCCAGCGCAAGAAGCTCCCCACGGTCATCGATGTCTCGTTGCTGGAGCACTCCACGGTGTTTGTTTCGGCGGGGCGACGGGGGCTCGAGATCGAGTTGTCGCCCCACGACCTCGTGCAGTTGGCCTCGGCGACTGTTGCTGCCATCGTCACCTACGTGAACACGCGTTGATCGAAAGGGACATCATGAACACCTCCACCCGACCGCTTGCCCTCGTCACCGGTGCTTCTGGTGGCATCGGCGAAGAGCTCGCGCGTGAGTTCGCCGCGAAGGGCCACGATCTCGTGCTGGTCGCCCGTTCCACCGGAAAGCTCCAGGGGCTCGCCGACGAGCTCGTCGCGAAGCACTCCATCTCCACGCACGTCCTCACTGCCGATCTCGGCCACGCAGGCGCCGGTCACGCGCTTGCGGCAGAGCTGACCGCGAAGGGTCTCGAGGTCGACGTTCTCGTGAACAACGCGGGCTTTGCCGACTTCGGCGAGATGTGGAAAGCCGATGCAGCCAAGCTCGACTCGATGATCGCGCTGAACATGGCCGTCCTCACCGAACTCATGCATGACCTGATTCCTTCGATGGTGTCACGCGGCCACGGGCGAGTCATGAATGTGGCGTCCACGGCGGCGTTCTTTCCGGGTCCGCTGATGGGTGTGTACTACGCCACGAAGGCCTACGTCCTCAGCCTCAGCGAGGCGACGCACGAGGAGCTCAAGGGCACGGGAGTCACCGTGACCGCGCTCTGCCCCGGGCCGACGCAATCGGGCTTCCAGGCTGCCGCATCGTTGGAGAACTCGAAACTGTTCAAGGGGCGTGCGTTGCCGACGGCGAAGCATGTTGCCGGGCTCGGTGTCGCGGCGATGCTCAAGGGCAAGCCGGTCCTCGTGATCGGGGGCAAGAACAAACTGTCCGTCCTGAGCCCCCGCTTTCTGCCTCGCGCCATGGTCCCCGGCGTGGTCAAGCGAGCCCAGGCAGCCTCGCACTGAGCAGCCTCGCGCGGCGCCCATCGCTCTTGGCAACGCAAGGATGCCGAGCGCTACGGTCGCCTTCGTAGGACAACACCGCCCTGCCCTGGCCGGAGTTCGTGTTCGAATTCGTGTCCGTCATGTGTCGATTGCCGGAACCGCATCGGGTTGACCCGCGGCTGCTCACGGCGTGGTTGAGGAGCACGTTCACGCAAGCCGCCGCTCGTGCTCACTGCGAAGCAGACGCAAGGGGCCATGGAAACCCTGGTTGCCAGCGGAGTGACGGGTGGGGCGATCTACGACGGGCTCATCGGGCTCATCGGGCTCATCGCCCGAACGCACGAAGCCACCCCTGTCTCGCTCGATCAGGGTGCGACGCTCACCTATCAGCGCCTCGGGGTCGATGTGTTGGTCCCGGCACGTCACGAGCGTTCGTAGACGCTGCGCGGATTGTTCCGCGCGCTGAGTGATCGGGGAAGATGGTTGCATGCGTGAACGCGACCAGCCCTGGGTGATGCGGACCTACTCGGGTCATTCGACGGCGCGGGCGTCGAATGCGCTGTACCGCACCAATCTTGCGAAGGGACAGACCGGCCTGTCAGTGGCGTTCGACCTTCCGACGCAAACCGGGTATGACCCGGGTGATCTCGCGGCCAACGGCGAGGTCGGAAAGGTCGGGGTGCCCGTTGTGCATCTCGGGCACATGCGCGAGCTTTTCGCCGATATCCCGCTCGAGAAGATGAACACCTCGATGACCATCAACGCCACGGCGGCGTGGTTGCTCGGTCTCTATGTGGCCCTTGCCGATGAACGGGGCATCGACCCCACCGTGCTCGCCGGCACCACTCAGAACGACATCGTCAAGGAGTACCTGTCGAGGGGTACCTACATCTACCCGCCTGAGGCATCGCGACGGCTCATCGTCGACATGGTGGCCTACACCGTGCATCACGTTCCGAAGTGGAATCCGATCAACGTGTGCAGCTACCACCTGCAGGAGGCCGGGGCCAC
>JANPDB010000668.1:0-3228 GCA_031431255.1 Acidimicrobiia bacterium
TCGAGGCCGTCCCGCGCCGGGAAGACGCCCGGCTCGGACTGAAACTTAGCGGCGCATCGACTTCGCCGTGGCCAGCAGTTCGAGGAACTCCTCGTCGGACACCTCTGCGGGGACGCCCGCTACCTTCGGGCGCAAACGCCCAGCGATCTCCGTGGCCAGCCGAACACGGGCCGGTTCGGGCAGCGATACCCGTCGAGCGAGGAACGACTGCACCAGGCCGACCTCGGCAGCGGTGACGCGCACGGCATCGATCCCGCGCGCCGTGGTGAAGGCGGCATCGTCCACCAGCCCAGACGCTGGCACGGTCGTCCGCCAGGGAGGTCCTTCCGCTCCCCACAGTTGTTCGCGGCCTTTGCGCTTGCGCTGGCGTCCGGGCACGAACGAAACGACGGTCCCCGCGGCGATGTCGCCAAGTCGTTGAGAGGTTCCCGTGGCCAACACCGAGGTCATCCCGATCAGGTACCCGGTGGGGAGGAAGTCGACGAACCGCAACAGGTTTCTGATGGCGCTCGCCCGGAAGCTGATGGGACCGCCCCGTAGGGTCACGACCCGAAGCCCGACGATTCGCTTCCCCGGCCCGCGGCCCTGATCCAGCATGTCGAACGCGATGGGGAGGAAGAAGAGGACAAGAAAGCCGAGCACTGCGCCCGCAGCCGCGGACACATTGCCGCGACCCAACCCGTAGGTCACGGCGATGATCAGCGCGATCTGGATCGCGAGGTCGATGAAGCCGGCAATGGCGCGACTGCCGATCGACGCCAACGCCAACGTGATCGGAAGTCCTTCCGGGCTCACTCCCTCGAGACGATCCGTGCCCACCATCCCAACCTACGGTCCACCGGCGCCAACGAGCGTCCCGAATCGCAATTCCGCTGCCGAATTCTCGGCCAGATTCCGCCATGGCGGTGTCCTCGTCGTTGCGGTTGGACAAGGCAGGCGCTGCCTCCTGCGTCCTTGCCACGACGAATTCTGACTCGCGAATGCCGCGAGCGGCTTTGCGACTCGGGACACTAGCGTCATTGCCATGACCGACGGGCCGTCTCGCACGGACTTCCTTGCCGTCGGCGAACCTCGTTGGCGAGAACTCGACGCGCTGATCGCGGTCGGGTCCACGCCTCGCCGAAAGCGGTCACTCAGCCCCGAACAGATCCGTCGCCTCGGCGTGCTTCACCGCTCGGTGAGTGCTGACCTTGCCGTCGCCCGAACCCGGTTCGTGAACGACCCGGTCACCTCTGATCTCGAACGGCGCGTCGCTCAGAGCGGACCGATGCTCTACGACCGGGCCCCCGGCGGGATCGGATTGCGCGTCTTCGTCACCCGGACCTACTGGCGACTTGTCGCCGAACGTCCGGCGATCCTGGCGTCGGCCGCCCTGCTCATGTTCCTTCCGGCCGTGGCGGTGGGTGTCTGGGCTGTCCTGTCACCGGAGCGAGCGAATCTTCTGCTCGGCGATCGGTTCCAGGGGCGGACCAGTGCGGCGGATCTCGGATTCAGCGTAGGAGAGCAGACGAAGTTCGCTTCGGAGATCTTCGTCAACAACATCCGTGTGAGCATCCTCGTCTTTGCTCTGGGGATCACGTGCTGTCTCGGAAGCGCGTGGCTTCTGGTGTTCAACGGCGCCCTGCTCGGGATGGTTGCCGGCACGTCGATCGCCGACGGTTACGGCGACGTCGCGCTCGCGTTGATCGTCGGCCATGGGGTACTCGAACTGTCGATCATCGTGATAGCGGCCATGGCCGGCATGCGCATAGGGATGGCGATCATCCGGCCCGGGAACGAATCCCGCCGACGCGTCGTCATGCGCGAATCGCAAGCTGCGGTGCTGATCGTTCTCGGAACCATGCCGTTCTTCGTTCTCGCCGGGCTGGTCGAAGGCTTCTTCACGCCGGCCGGTCTCGGCGTCGTGGTGGCGTCGATCGTGGGGGTCGGCCTCGGTGCCGGCTACTGGGCCCTGGTGTGGACCTTGGGCCGTCGGCCGCTCCGACGAGAAAGGTACGCGCGCGTGGCAGTTGCTGCGAGCATATGAGGGCGACCGGAGACAACGACAGCCCCGGTCGCCGTGAGGCGGGCGACCAGCGAGTCCCTGTCGGTGAGGAGATCTGCGGCGGCAACACGGAGTGAATCCTCGGGGGCGTTGCGCGCCTCGAGAACCTCCGGGTCGTCGGCAACGGCGACGATGACGTCGTGGGAGGCCTGGAGCCTTGCCACCGCTGGTACCAGCCCGCCCGCGTTTGCCTCATCGAGCAACTCGACCAGCAGGACCACGACGGAGCGGCGGAGCGCAGGCAGGCGCAGCGCAACCTGGCTGTGGTCAGGTTCCACGAGCCTCGGGGCCAGGCCGAGGACGGCATGGACGATGCCCTGACCGCCGCGGCGCTGCGGGTGGAGGCGCACGCGCTCCTCCGCGTCGTACGCGAAGAAGCCGACACGGTCGCCGACTTCATCGGCGACGAGCGCAAGGGCGACCACCGCGTCGAACATCGTGTCGAGTCGCGCAGTGGTGGCCAGGTCTGAAGGTGGGCGCCGCTCGCGTTCCTCCGGTCGAAAGCCGTCGCCGAACTGTTCGCTCAACACACCGCCGAGTCCTCCGGCGAAGGAGCCTGCGGTGAGTCGTCCGGTCTCCACGGCGATGAGGAGGTCGCGGTCGTCCTCTTGGCGGTACACCGTGCTCATTGCGCGCCCCGTCCGGGCCGTCGCCAACCAGTTGATCTGGCGGACGTCGTCGTCGGGACGGTACTCACGGACGGCCTCGAACTCCGTGCCGATGCCCAACGGTCCCCGGTTGCGTCCGTCGACCTGGAGAAGGCCACGGCGGGCGGCAAGCACGAGTCGGTGCGCAGTGGGGACGTCGGGGTGCACAACGATCCTCGGCGCGCCGGTCAGCTCATGAACCATGCTTGCGAGACCGAGGGGGCCGACGAGGCGAACTGCGGCCGGTGCGAGCTGATGGACGCCTCGTCGACTCGCCGTGATTGTCGCGTTCAGCGCCATCCCCGACGCGGTGTTCGGCTCGACCCGGAGATCGGCGCCGATCGGCTGTCGGATCGCGATTTGGCTGGCCCGCCGTGTGGCGTCGGATGCATTCAGCTCGATGCGGAAGGGTGACGGAAACAGCCGAGCCATCGGCGACACCGTGAACGTGGCCGATGGAGACTCGCGGACGAATTGGACGTCGATGACGGCAACGATCAGGAGGAGAACCCAAAGCGCGCTTATCACCGAGAACGG